>JANPKF010000290.1:0-5137 GCA_031425895.1 Caulobacteraceae bacterium
CTGGAAAGCAGATACGAAGGCGCCGCCGGAGGGGGGTCCGGCGGCGCTGGTCTCGCGGGGGGAGGCGAGACATATCGAGGGCCCTTCGGGGGGAGGGAGGGCGCCTCTGAAGTCCGGGGTTACAGGGGGGGAGGGAAGCCCCGGACAGGATGACAGATAGGCGCTCGCTGAACGTGTTCAAGGGGCCGGGGTCTTTTGTCGAGGTGAAACTTTCTTCTCCCGCGGCTCGTGCTCAAAGTGGCTTCCGGGCGGATGTTCCAGCGGGCTGTGGCGGCCATGGGCGCCGGCCGGGTTGCCGTTCGACGACAGCAGCACAGCGATCCAGTGGCTGCCCTTGAACTGGGCCAGGATGATCATCGCCATGACCGTCAGGGGCGTGGAGAGGAACATGCCGGGCATGCCCCAGATGAGCCCCCAGAAGGCCAGGGACAACAGCACGACCACGGGGTCGATGTTCAGGCTGTCGCCCTGCATCTTGGGCTGGATGAGGTTGCCGACGATGAACTGCACGCTCTGCAGGACCACGGCGATGATGACCGCCGGCCAGATGGTCGGAAACTGCATGAGGGCGAACAAGGGCGGCATGGCCACGCCGATGACCCCGCCGATGATCGGGATGTAGGAGGCCAGGAAGATCAGGAAGGCCCAGAACAGCGCGTTATCAAGGCCGACCGCAAACATGCAGACGAAGGAGCCGGCGGCGATCATCAGGCCGGTGACCGTCTGCACCCACAGGTATTGTTCGACGCCGTTGCGGATGCGCTGGAAGATGATCACCGCCTCCTCGCGCTCGACGTTGTGGGGGAACATGGCGACGATCTTCCGGCGGAAGCCGCGCCGCGAGGCGATGATGAAGGCCAGGTAGATGAGCACGAAAAAGGTGTCGGACAGGATGCTCTGGGTCTGTCTGGCGATGTCATCGGCGTACTGGCCGGGGTTGGCCCGGCGGATCAGCTCGTCGAGGCTGGGCACGTTCTGGATGCCGAGCGTGTGCGCGGTGCTGGCCAGCAGGCCTTCCAGCCGCGGGCCATAGCCGGTCAACTGGTCGGCGAAGCCCATGCCCTGAACGGCGATCAGCCAGACGACGCCGATCAGCACCAGGATGGTCAGGGCGACGGCGGTCGGCAGGGCGGCGGCCTTGGGGAATCGAGGGAGGCGCTGCTCAAGCACCCGCGAGAAGCCGTCGATGGTCACCGCCAGGAAGACGGCCAGGGCCAGCTGGGTCAGTACCCCGCGCAGCAGCCAGAGGGCGGCGCCCGAGGCGATGACCGCCATGATGACGAGGGCGTTGCGGGAGACACCGTCGAAAAGGGGCTTGGCGGTCGGCATCGGAGATCCTGTGGTTGCTGGTCTGGAAGAGTCGGGTCGGTCGGCGGTGGCGTCAATGAACTTCGGTGACGCCGCCGCATCACCGCGCTAAGCCTTGGCTCATCTGCAAAAGGAGTCCCGCATGGTCGACGTTCCCGAAGGCGCCCTGTTCGTCGGCATGGCGGAGACGCCGCAGTTGCTGCGGCTGGACCGCGCCAACCGCCACGGCCTGGTGGCCGGGGCGACGGGGACCGGCAAGACGGTGACCCTGCAGATCCTGGCCCAGGGCTTTTCCGACAACGGCGTGCCGGTCTTCGCCGCCGACGTGAAGGGCGACCTGTCGGGCATCTGCATGCCCGGGACGCCGAACGAGAAGATGTTGGCCCGGGCGGCCGGCATGAACCTGGAGCTGCGCCCAGACGCGCCACCGACGGTGTTCTGGGACCTCTATGGCGAGAAGGGCCATCCGGTCCGCACCACCATCTCGGAGATGGGGCCGGTGCTGCTGGCGCGACTGATGGAGCTCAACGAGGTGCAGGAGGGGGTGCTCAACATCGTCTTCAAGATGGCCGACGACGAGGGCCTGCTGCTGCTCGACCTCAAGGACCTGCAGGCGGCGCTGAAGTATGTCGCCGACAACGAGAAGGAATTCGACGTCAAGTACGGCAATGTCTCGGCGGCGACGGTCGGGACCATCCAGCGGGGACTGCTGCAGCTGGAGACGGCGGGGGCCGAGAACCTGTTCGGGGAGCCGGCGCTCAATCTGGCCGACCTGATGCGGGTCGACGGTTCGGGCCGGGGCGTGGTGTCGATCCTGGCGGCCGACAAGCTGATCCAGAGCCCGCGGCTGTACGCCACCTTCCTACTGTGGCTGTTGTCGGAGCTGTTCGAGGAGTTGCCCGAGGTCGGGGATCCGGAGAAGCCGCGCCTGGTCTTCTTCTTCGACGAGGCGCACCTGCTGTTCCGCGATGCGCCCAGGGCCCTGATGGAAAAGGTCGAGCAGGTGGTGCGGCTGATCCGCTCCAAGGGCGTCGGCATCTATTTCGTCACCCAGAACCCGGCCGATATTCCCGAAACCGTGCTGGCCCAGCTGGGCAACCGCATCCAGCATGCGCTGCGGGCCTACACCCCGGCCGAGCAGAAGGGCCTGCGGGCGGCGGCGGCCAGCTTCAGGCCCAACCCGGCTTTCGACACCGCCGAGGCCATCCAGGGCCTGGGGGTCGGCGAGGCCCTGGTCAGCGTGCTCGACGAGAAGGGGGCGCCGACGATCACCGGCAAGGCGCTGATCCGGCCGCCGGCCTCGCGCCTGGGTCCGGCGACGCCGGAAGAGCGGGCCGCGGTGCAGTCGCGCAGCCCGGTGAAGGGCCTCTACGACACGGCGCAGGACCGCGAATCGGCCTTCGAACGGATCAACCAGAAGACTGTCGAGGGCGCCCGCAAGGCGGAACTCGACGCCGCCGAGGCGCAGATCGCCAAGCAGCGCGAGGCGCAGGACAAGGAATGGGCCAAGGAGCAGGCCCGCCGCGAGCGGGAGATGAACCGCCCGGCGCCGAGGGCCCGCGCCCCTGCCCGCTCGACCCGCCAGGGCATGGGCGAGACCATCGCCAAGTCAGTCGTTCGCACGGTGGTGCCGCAGCTGACGCGGGCGCTGCTGCGGGGGCTGCTGGGCGGGCTGAAGCGCTAGCTTCTCTGCTGGACAGCCCGTCCGGGCGGCGGAACCGCAGACACTTCCGCCTGACGGGCTCAGTCCCCGATCCGCGTCCAGGTCTGGCTCTGGCAGAGCGGCTTGGCGATGCAGCCGGTCATCTTCAGCTTGCCGCCGCCGAGCAGCTTCAGCTCGGCCTTGTAGGTCTTGCCATCCTCGGGATTGTAGACCCAGCCCTTGTTCCATTCGCCGGCCCCGGTGGGGCTGACCTGCAGGGTGCGCAGTCCCTTGATCTTGCGGCTGCGCAGGGACGGGTTGGCGTTGAGGGCGTCGTTCTGCTCGGGGTTCTCGCGCAGGTGGGGCGAGGTGACCACCGAACCGCAGAGGTCGGCGCCGCATGCGGCCAGGCGGATGTGTCCGCCGGACGGGGTTTTCCAAAGCCCGCGGGCCTCGACCGACGAGGTGGGGGCGGTGAAAGCGAGAGCGATCAGCAGAGACAGCAAGGCGGGCTCCTGTAGGGGTTTGGCCAACTATGACCGGGCGCGGGCGGGACGCAAAGGGGGGGTCAGTCGGGATGCCAATCGGCCGCCTGCGGGCGGACGTAGGGCGGGAAGGCCCTGGTCATCGGTTCGTAGAAGGCCTGGGCGGTCTCGATACGGGCCTTCAGCTCGGCGGCGACGGCCGGGTGCAGCGATGCGACGCTGTAGTTCTCGCCCGGGTCACGGCCGATGTCGAACAACAGCGGGTAGGCGAACCGGCCGAGGGGAATGTCGAAGGTGCGGAAGTAGGAGCGCACGACATACTTCCAGTGCTGTGTCCGGACGGCGGCGACCCTGGCGTTGTCGAACAGCACGATCTGCTCATGGGGCGAGTCGGCGCCCTCGAAGATCACCGGGCTCAGGTCCCTGCCGTCGAGGTCGAGATCGGCGGGCAGCGCGGTCCCGGTCAGGGCCGCGAAGGTCGGCAGAAAGTCGAGGTTGCAGGAAATGGCATTGCGGGTCTGACCGGCGGGGATGGTTCCAGGCTGGCGCAGGATGCAGGGCACACGGTAGCCGCCGTCCCAGCCGGCCCCGCCCTTGCGGTCGCGGAACGCCCCTGACGAGCCCTCGAACCAGGGGCCGTTGTCGGAGGTGAAGACGACCAGGGTGTCTTCGTCGAGGCCAAGGGCCTTCAGGCGGTCGAGCAGGGTCCCGACGTTGCGGTCGATCTCCTCGACGACATCGCCATAGGCGCCGGCGGGCGAATCCCAGGGCGCGTCGTCATTGCGGACCAGCGGCACATGCGGCGCGGTCAGGGCCAGCAGGACGAAGAAGGGGCGGTCGCGGTTCTCCTCGGCGAAGGCCAGGGCGTCGTGGAAGAAGGTTTCAGTCAGCCTGGCGAAGTCGGCCGGGCGCTCGGTCAGGGGGCCGTCGCCGACCTTCTCGTAGTGGGCCAGCGGGTGCATGTCGTGGCTGTAGGGCAGACCCTTGAAGGTATCGAAGCCGTGCACGGTCGGCGGCCAGTGGTCGCCGGTGTGGCCCAGGTGCCATTTGCCGATCAGGGCGGTGGCGTGGGTGGCCTTCAGCATCTTGGGGATGGTCAATTCGGTGGTCGGCAGACCGCGCGTCTCGGAGGCCTGGATCACCTGCTCGGCGAGGCCGAGGCGGATGGCGTAGCGGCCGGTGAGCAGGCCGGCTCTGGACGGGGTGCAGACGTTGGCGGAGGCGTAGAAATCCGACAACCGCGTCCCTTCCGCCGCCATTCGGTCGAGGTTGGGCGTGCGGATCATGGTCCCGCCGTCGCAGCCGAGGTCGCCGTAGCCGAGGTCATCGGCGAGGATGACGATGATGTTGGGCGGTCTGGTCATGGCGGGCCCTCCTGAAGGATACCCGCCACTAGATCGGTGAATCCCGGCGGCGCCTAGGCCGCCCGCTTGCGCCGCAGCACCGGCTTGTCCTTGGCCGGCGGCGGGCTGACGGCCGGGCTGTCGTTGGTCCAGGCGCCGAGGGTCTCGGCCGGGGCGGGGCGGCCGATGGCGTAGCCCTGCAGTTCGGCGCAGTCCTCGCCGCGCAGGAACTCGCGCTGCTCCTCGGTCTCCACCCCTTCGGCGACGACCGGGATGTTGAGGCTGCGGCCCAGGCCCAGAACGGCGCGGACGATGACCGTGGCGCGTTCATCGCGGTGGATGTTCTCGACGAAGCTTTT
>JANPKF010000291.1:0-5435 GCA_031425895.1 Caulobacteraceae bacterium
TGCCGATCAGCTGGATTCCGATCATGGGCGGGGCGGCGGCCGGGGGGCTGGGCCTGATCTACGTCCTCCTTCCCCACGCCCGCAGCCGCGTCGACCGCTTCCTCAGCCCCGAGGGCGCCGACACCCACCAGGTCGACAAGGCCGCCCAGGCGATCGCGAATGGCGGCCTGTTCGGGCGCGGCCCGGGCGAAGGCGTGATGAAACAGGGCGTGCCCGACCTGCAGACCGACTTCATCTATTCGGTCGCCGCCGAGGAATACGGCCTGGTATTTTCCCTGGCCCTGATCGGCTGTTTCGCCTTCCTGATGGTGCGCGGCCTCTACAAGGCGATGCGCCTGCAGGACAGCTTCGAGCAGATCGCCGCCGCCGCCCTGTTCGTGCTGGTCGGCCAGCAGGCGATCATCAACATGGCGGTCAACCTGAACCTCGCCCCGACCAAGGGCATGACCCTGCCCTTCATCAGCTATGGCGGCTCCTCCATGCTGGCCATGGGCCTGACCATGGGCATGGCCCTCAGCCTGACCCGCAAGCGCCCCGGCGCCTTCGAGCCGGAGAGCAACCGCGTCGGCGCCTTCGCCCCGTAGCCCTCATCCCCCATCCATGCCAAAAGCCCGGCCACGCCGAGTTCGTTAGAAAGGTCTCGCCATGGCCGCCCGTCTGGCCGTCATCGCCGCTGGAGGCACCGGGGGCCATATGTTCCCCGCCCAGGCGCTCGCTGAAGCACTGACCCGTCGTGGCTGGCGCATCGTGCTGGCCACCGACGAGCGCGGCGCCCTGTACGCCGACAAGTTCCCGGCTGATCTGCGCCTGACCCTGTCGGCCGCCACCGCAAGGTCCAGCGACCCGATCGGCATGATCAAGGCCGGCTTCGCCGTCCTTCAGGGCGTTATGCAGGCCGGCGCCGCCTTCAAGCGCATGGACCCGGCCGTCGTTGTCGGCTTCGGTGGGTACCCCAGCCTGCCCAGCCTGCTGGCCGCTCTCGGCCAGAAGCGTCCCACGGTCATCCACGAACAGAACGCCGTCCTTGGACGGGTCAACCGCTTCCTGGCGCCGCGTGTGACCGAGGTCGCCTGCGCCTTCCCGACCCTGGAAAAGGCCCCGGCCAAGGTGAAGGCCCGCGCCCGCGTCGTCGGCAACCCGGTGCGCCCCGAGATCGCCGCCCTGTTCGACAAGCCCTACGAAGCCCCCGCCGACGGCCAGCCGATCAGGATCCTGGTCACCGGCGGCAGTCAGGGCGCCCGTCTGCTCAGCGAACTGGTGCCGGAAGCCATCCTGCGCCTGCCGGAAGAGACCCGCCTGCGCCTCGAGGTCCAGCAGCAGACCCGCAAGGAGTCGATGGACATCGCCCGCTCGACCTACCTCAACGCCATGGTCAAGGCCGAGGTCGCCCCCTTCTTCCGCGACATGGCCGGACGCCTCGGCGCCGCCCACCTGGTCATCGGCCGGGCCGGGGCCTCGACGGTGTGCGAACTGGCGGTAGCCGGCAAACCCTCGATCCTCATCCCCCTGAAGATCGCCACCGACAACCACCAGCGCTTCAACGCCAGGCTCCTCGAAGACGTCGACGCCGCCGCCGTCTGCCTCGAAGAGGAACTGACCGTCGACAGCCTGGCCGGCGCCCTCAAGGCCCTGCTCAAGGACCCGGCCTGGCTGGCCAACATGGCCGCCGGGGCGCACGGGGTGGCCAAGCCGGACGCCGCTGAAGACCTGGCGGACCTGGTCGAGCGCACCGCCTACAGCTGACCGTAGAGGTGCGACCCTTCTCCCGCTTGTCGGGAGAAGGTGGCCCCGAAGGGGTCGGATGAGGGCAGCACCAGCTTGAGAATTTTGGCGTTGGGGAGGCTGGAACCAGCCAATCCATGACGGGCCGGCGCTGCCCTCATCCGTCAGCCTGCGGCTGCCACCTTCTCCCGACAAGCGGGAGAAGGACTCAATCAGTCGACGTCCCCCGTCGGGATCCACCGCCGCCCGGCCGCCACCGCCGCATCGACACCCTCGAGATCCGCAGCCCCCAACGGCGACGCCCCCTCGCACAGAACCTTCGCCGCCTCGTCCTCGATCCCGCCCGGCGCGATCCTGGCCATCTCGCCAGCGCCGCCCGTCACCGGCCCCTCAACGCCATCGGCGCGCACGCTCGCGAACCCCAGCCCCCGCGCCGTCTGCGCGGCGCAGTCCACCTCGAACCACCGCCAGCCGCCGACATAGGCCACGCCGCCGGCCGTGAACCCCGTCTCCGTCACCTGCAGCACACGGAACTTCGCCGTCGTCCCGGCCCGCTCGACACTGTCCAGATCGGTGAACATGGCGAAGGCGCCCAGCTGTGTCGGCCGCAGGGTCGGCCCGTCCGCCGCCACCGCCGCGCCGCCGGCCAGCAACGCCACCAAAGCGAGGCCATTCCCCCACGGCGCCAAATCCTCTAATCCGCGTCTCATGATCGCCCGTCGCCGCCCCGTCCCGTTCGAACTCGGTCCCGTCCACTTCATCGGTATCGGTGGCATCGGCATGAGCGGCATCGCCGAGATCATGATCCGCATCGGCTACACCGTGCAGGGCTCCGACATGAAGCCCAGCGCCAATACCGAGCGCCTGGAACAACTCGGCGCCCGCATCTTCATCGGCCATGCTCCGGAGCATGTCGAGGGCGCCTCGGCCATCGTCTATTCGACCGCCGTCAAGGGCGACAACCCGGAGATGGTCGCCGCCCGCGAACTGCGCCTGCCGCTGGTTCGCCGGGCCGAGATGCTGGCCGAGCTGATGCGCCTGCAGTTCTCCATCGGGGTGGCCGGCACGCACGGCAAGACCACCACCACCTCCATGGTCGCCGCCCTGCTCGACGCCGGCGGCCTCGACCCGACGGTGGTCAACGGCGGCATCATCAACGCCTATGGCACCAATGCGAAGGTCGGCGAGGGCGAGTGGATCGTCGTCGAGGCCGACGAGAGCGACGGCACCTTCCTCAAGCTCAAGTCGACCTGCGCCATCGTCACCAACATCGACCCCGAGCACCTCGATTTCTACGGCGACTTCGACACCGCCCGCAAAGCCTTCAAGGACTTTGTCGAGAACATCCCCTTCTACGGCTTCGCCGCCGTCTGCCTCGATCATCCCGAGGTCCAGGCGCTGGCCGCCAAGGTCGAGAACCGGCGCCTGGTCACCTACGGCGTCAACCCGCAGGCCGAGGTTCGCGGCGTCAACGTCACCATGGGGCCGGAGGGGGCGAAGTTCGACGTCATCTTCTCGCCCCACAACGCCGAGCCCCGCACGCTGCAGGGTCTGCACCTGCCGATGGCCGGCGACCACAACGTCGCCAATGCCCTGGCGGCCATCGCCGTGGCTCGCGAACTGGGCGTCGATGACGCCTCGATCCTCAAAGGCCTGAAGGGCTTTGGCGGGGTGAAGCGGCGCTTCACCACCACCGGCGTCGTGGGCGGCATCCGTATCGTCGACGACTACGGCCACCACCCGGTGGAAATCTCCTCGGTGCTCAAGGCGGCCCGGGCCGTCACCCCGGGCGGGCGGGTCATCGCCGTGGTCCAGCCGCACCGCTACACCCGCCTGCGGGACCTGATGAGTGAGTTCTCCGCCTGCTTCAACGACGCCGACACCGTGATCGTCGCTGACGTCTACACGGCCGGCGAGCAGCCTATCGAGGGGGTCGACCGCGACCATCTGATCGAGGGGATGAAGCGCTTCGGCCACCGCCGCGCGCTGCCGCTGAACAGCCCCGCTGACCTTCCCGCCATGATCGCCGAAGAAGCCCGATCCGGCGACCTGGTCGTCTTCCTCGGGGCCGGCGACATCACCAACTGGGCCTACGCCCTGCCGGGCCAGCTTGAGGCGCGCGGGTGACCCCCACCGCCTTTCTCCGCGACATCGAGGCCGAGTGTCGCCGCCGGCGCATTCCCACCAAGCATCTCCCGCAGCTCAACAAGGGCAGGGGCTTCGCGCCCGGCTACTGGCTCGACGTCATCGAGACCCCCACCCTGCGCTTCGAGATGTTCCTCTGGGACAAGGCCGGTCGCACCCCCGTCTTCGAAACCTACGACCCCGCCGAGGCCGAGCGACTGATCCTCTGGCACGCCGACACCGCCGCCCGTAAGGCCACCTGAATGACCGACTTTCCAGAAGTACGCGGCAAGCTGCTGCGTGACGAAGCCCTCGCCCCCTTCACCTGGTTCCGCGTCGGCGGCCCGGCAGAGGCCCTGTTCCTGCCGGCCGACGAGGAAGACCTGTCCGACTTCCTGCAGCAACTACCGGCCGAGACGCCGGTGACGGTGCTCGGCGTCGGCTCCAACGTCATCGTCCGTGATGGCGGCGTCCCCGGCGTGGTTGTCCGCCTGGCCGGCAAGCACTTCGCCGAGGTCGTCATCGACGAGGAGGACAACCAGATCATCGCCGGCGCCGGCGCCCTCGACGCCGCCGTCGCCCGGGCCGCCGCCAACGCGGGTCTGGCGGGCCTTGAGTTCTATGCCGGTATCCCAGGCACCATCGGCGGCGCCCTGACCATGAACGCCGGCTGCTATGGGGCAGAGACCAGGGACGTGCTGGTCAGCGCCTGGGGCTACGACCGCAGCGGCGAGATGCAGGTCTTCCAGCTGGAAGACTTCGGCTACACCTACCGCCACAGTCAGGTCCCCGCGGACATCATCTGGATCCAGGCCATCTACCAGGGCCGCAAGGATGATCCCGCGGCTGTGAAGGCGCGGATGGCGGAGATTACCAGCCGCCGCGAGACGACCCAGCCGATCCGCGAAAAGACCGGCGGCTCCACCTTCAAGAACCCCGAGGGCCATTCCTCCTGGAAGCTGGTCGACGAAGCCGGCTGGCGGGGCAGGATGCACGGCGGCGCCAAGTTCTCCGAACTGCACAGCAACTTCATGATCAACGCCGAAGACGCCACGGCCGCCGACCTTGAGGGGTTGGGTGAGGCCGTGCGGGCGGATGTCAAAGCGAAGACGGGTGTCCAGCTGGATTGGGAAATCAAGCGGATCGGGCGGCCGTAAGTGCGTGCTTCGACACGCGGCCTGCGGCCGCTGCTCAGCATGACTGACTTTGCAGGATCGCACCCCAGTCAGTCATCCTGAGCAGCCCGCGCAGCGGGCGTGTCGAAGGACGCACGTCGCTCACCCCAGCATCTTCCCACTCTCCATCACCCGGCAGGTCGCCGTCGCCTTGGCCACCAGCACCCCGTCAGCGTCCCACAGCTTCCCTTCCAGGAAGCCTATGCTCTTGCCCATCTGCACCACCTGACCCTCGCCAACCAGGCGTCCGGGCCGCGCCGGAGCCATGAACGACACGCAAAGGTCGATGGTCGGGCTGAACTGCCGGCCCTCGCTGTGGACGAAGGCGGCCGGGCCCATGACGTCGTCCAGCATGGCGGCCAGGAAGCCGCCCTGGATGTAGCCGGCCGGGTTGCGGAACTCCGGCCGCCCTTC
>JANPKF010000292.1:0-1851 GCA_031425895.1 Caulobacteraceae bacterium
GACTTCCGGCGCATCACTCAGGCAGGATCCCCATGATCGGCAAACTCAACCACGTCGGCGTCGCCACCCCGTCCATCGACGAGGCGGTGAAAATGTATCGCGACGTCCTCGGCGCGACCTCGATCACCGACAAATGGGCCATGCCGGAACAGGGCGTCTGGGTCTGTTTCGTCAACCTGCCCAACAGCCAGATCGAGCTGATCGAGCCCTACGGGGAGGCCTCGCCGATCCATGGCTTCCTGGCCAAGAACCCCAAGGGCGGCCAGCACCACATATGTTTCGAGGTCGAGGACATCATCGCCGCCCGCGATGACATGAAGGCCAAGGGCGCCACCGTGCTGGGCGAACCCCGGATTGGGGCTCACGGTACGCCGGTCATCTTCATCCACCCCAAGGACATGGGCGGAATGCTGGTCGAGCTGATGGAAACGCCCAAGGGAGATCACCACTGATGGGCCCGCTGACGATGTTCGCCGTCTACCTGACGATCTGGTGGACGACCCTGTTCGTGGTCCTGCCTCTGGGCAGTCGCAGCTACCACGAGTCCGGGATCAATGTGACCGACGGCGGCGACCCCGGCGCGCCGGTCAATCCCAACCTCAAGAGGAAGTTCATCACCACAACCTGGGTCTCGGCCATCGTCTGGATCGTGCTGATGCTGGCCCTGCACTTCAACTGGATCCCGATGCCGTCTCTGGCGCACTGGGAATAGCGGCGGCTCTGCCTGTCAGCGGCTGCGCTTGAGCGCGCCGCTGCCGATCAGGCCGACTACATACATGCCCGCCAGAACGAGGTTGGGCAGGACGTTCAGCCAAAAGCCCGTTGTGATCGACAGGGTGCAGTCGATCACGAACCAGCTGATCATGCCGGCGCTAATGGCGTTCCACAGCGGCCGGGCCCGGTCTTCCATCGCAATCGCCGCCCGGATGATGAACGCCAAGGTGACCGCCCAGCCGATCGACACCGCGCCCATCAGGGCCAGGCTGAAGCGCAAGGTCGCATCGAACCGGGGATCGACGGCGCTATTGAAGGTGGTCAGCAACAGGCGGATGGGTCCGCTGGTGGCCTCGAAAGCGCCCCCGCACAGCACCGCTCCGAACAGGACGATGGAAACGCACCACACCTGAAACCATCCGCGCCAGAAGCCAGACATGTTGATGTTCCCTCTCGTCCGTATCGGTTGCGACCATCCTTCACGCGGTCGGCGGTAGGGGCAATTACCTCCAGGGTCGTTGAACTGGCGCCCGGGAGGGATGACAGTCGCGCGCCAGCGCAGGGGGAGCCTCGAGGTGTTCACGACGATTCCGCAGACCCGCCCCGAAGCTGACACTGGCTTTCCGCGCCTGCTGCGCGAATGGCGCCAGAAACGCCGGCTGTCGCAACTGGACCTGGCGCTCAATTCCGGGGTCTCGCAACGGCACGTCAGCTTCCTGGAATCGGGCCGCGCCAATCCCAGCCGCAACATGATCCTGCAGCTCAGCGAAACGCTGGACGTCCCCCTGCGCGACCGCAATGCCTGGCTGACGGCGGCCGGGTTCGCCCCCCTGTTCCGAGCCCGAACCCTCGACGATCCCCAGATGGGCCAGGTGCTGAGCGCTGTGCGTATGATGCTGACCGCGCACGAGCCCTTCCCGGCCCTTGCCCTGGACCGGGCCTGGAACGTGCGGATGTCGAACAAGTCGTTCGACCAGATGGGGGCCATGCTGGGCGACGATATCTGGACCAGGGTCGGCGGCGAGCAACGCAACCTGATGCGCCTGTTTTTCCATCCGTTTGGCATCCGCCCCTTCTTGACCAACTGGTCGGCGGTCGGGCCGCTCATGTGGAGCCGCGCCCAGCGGGAAGCCGAGG
>JANPKF010000293.1:0-8804 GCA_031425895.1 Caulobacteraceae bacterium
AGGGCCGCCAGCGGGTGGGCGGTGGTCAGGGCGGCCGGATCGACGGTTTCGAGGCGGGTCCAGCTGGCGGCCTTGGCGGACTTCAGCACCTCCTCGGCCAGCTTGTCGGCCAGGATGAGGCGCTCGCCCGGGCGGGTCCAGGGCTGGAACTCGAGCCCCTCTTCCAGGCTCTCGACGCGGTACAGGCCGTAGTCGATGGCGGGATTGTAGCTGATCGCCCGGTTGGCCGGGATCGTCCAGGGCGTGGTGGTCCAGATGACCACCGAGGCGTCATCGAGACCCTTGGTGACCGGGAACTTGACCCAGATGGTCGGGCTGACGTGATCGGCGTACTCGATCTCGGCCTCGGCCAGCGAGGTTCGCTCGACCGGGCTCCACATCACCGGCTTGGAGCCGCGATAGAGCTGGCCGGAGGCGGCGAACTTGTGGAACTCGGCGACGATGGTGGCTTCACTGGTGAAGTCCATGGTGGCGTAGCGGTTTTCCCAGTCGCCGAGCACGCCCAGGCGCTTGAAGCCCTCCATCTGGACGCCGATCCAGCCGGCGGCGAACTCGCGGCAACGGCTGCGGAATTCGGCCGAGGGGACCTCGTCCTTGGTCCGGCCCCTGGCCTTGAACTCCTTCTCGATCTCCCACTCGATGGGCAGGCCGTGGCAGTCCCAGCCGGGCACGAAATCGACGTCGAAGCCGAGCAGGAAGCGGCTGCGGACCACGAAGTCCTTCAGCGTCTTGTCGAGCGCATGGCCGATGTGGATGGCGCCGTTGGCGTAGGGCGGACCGTCGTGCAGCACGAACAGGGGGGCCCCGTTCGCCTGCCGGTCGGCGCGGATGGCGTTGTAGAGGTCGGCCTCTTCCCAGGCCTTGAGGATCTCGGGCTCAAGCCTGGGCAGGCCCGCGCGCATCGGGAACGGGGTGTCGGGAAGGAAGACGGTCTCGCGGTAGTCGCGGCCCGAAGCGGGATTGGGGTTGGCGTCGTCGGCCATGATGGTGGTCTCGGATTTTATCTGATCGGACGGGCGAAGAAGATCCCGGCGCGCGCGACGGAGGCCGGCGGCGTCACGCCGGGCGGGTAATTCGCGAAGTCATCCGGACACGGGTCATGGAGCGGGCTCTAACAGAGGCCGCGACCGAGCGCCAGCGCCTACCCCTTCGCCTCGGCCCGGCCGACCAGCTTCGAGCCGATCCAGCTGGCGATGCCGATGATGACGGCGCCGAACAGGGCCGGCCAGAAACCATCGACCTCCAGCCCCTTCATCATCAGGCCGACCAGGCCCAGCATGGCGGCGTTGATGACCAGCAGGAAGAGGCCGAGGGTGAGGAACACCACCGGGAAGGTCAGCACGACGAGGATCGGCCGGAGGATGGCGTTGGCGATGCCGAGCAGCAGGGCGGCGATGACCAGGCTGGTCCAGCCGTGAACGGCGATGCCGTCGACGACTTCCTGGGCCACCCAGAAGCCGGCCATGGCGAACAGGAACTGGACAAGGAAACGGGCCATCGCCGGTCGTCCCTACTTGGTCGCCGGAGCGGGCGCGCCGGCCGTGAAGCCGCTGGCCAGGACGCCGTCCCAGGGCAGGCGCTCGACCTTCAGGGTGGGGCCCTTGGGGTCGGGGGCGGCGTTGGCGACGCCGGTGACGGCGGCGATATCGAGGGCGCGATCAGTCAGGATGGTGATCTCGCAGACGGCCATCAGGCTCTGGGCGCCGGTTGTCCAGACATTGTCCTTGGTCGACCGGCGGTCGACGCGGCCACAGACCCGTTGACCGATATCGACCTGCAGCGCCTGGGCCGCGCCCTCACCCTTGGCGGCGGGCGCCAGGGCCGCCGCAGTCGCGGTGGCTGAGCCGACGGGGGTGATGCGGTAGCGGCCGGCGGTCATGGCCGGGAGGGTGCAGACCGTGCGGGTCTGGCTGATCACCCGGCAGGCGGCGGCGCCGATCTCGGGCTGGGTGTAGCCGGCGAAGGCGCGGGGCGGGCCGAGCGGCAGCGACGGCGGGGCCGGGGCCTTGGCGGCCGGCGGAACCGCCGGCTTGGCGGGCGGGGTCTGGGCCGAAGGCGCGCCGACCATGACCATGGTGGCCGTCAGGGCCAGGAAAAGAGACTTGATCACGGGCGTACTCCTGATGCCGGACTTAGGCGGCTTCGCGACGATTGGTCTTGATGACCCCACGGCTCTCCATGGCCGCCTGGAGCGTATTGATCTTGTTGAAGAGATCAACGGCTCCGTCGAGGTCGAGGACCAGACGGCAGACCGGGCTGGCGGAACGGCCACCGGCTTCGTCGGTAGAGCGCTCGACGCAGAACTCGATGCGCAGGGTGCGGCCGTCGAAGCTCAGGCGGTGGGCCTTGTCGGCGAAGGTCTCGGCGAGGTCCGGGCGATCGATATAGGCCGGCTCAATCGGCGCAGCGGGAGCGGTGGCGGGGGTGGATTTGGCCATGGGTGTCCTCAATGACGGGAGGGGCGCTCCTGGCGGAGCGGACGTGTCGGAGGCTGGAACGCAAACGGGCCGGTCTCGCGACCGGCCCGTCCACAGTTCTGGTCGGGCGACCTACCAGCGCCAGCGGACGCCGAGGCTGCCGTCGACCGATTGGTAGTCATCCTGGAACTTGGTGCCAAGGTTCAGGAAGGCGGAGAAGCGATCGTCGGAGCCGAAGACGTTCACCGAGGCGCCGAGTTCACCGAAGCTGCCGGAGAAGTCGTCGCTGAGGGTGAAGTCGGGACCCGCCGAACGGAAGGTCACGTCGTTCTCACCTTCGAACTCGTTCCAGTAGCGGGCAACGAGGGCCCACTTGGACGAGAAGGTCCCGTGGTCGGCGTTCAGGCCCAGGCGACCGCCGAGGCTGGCGCGCAGGCTGGTGACGTCGTCGAATTCGACGGTCGCGCCGGGGACGTCCACTTCGTCGATCGACGAGGTGAGGTAGGAAACCGAAGCCAGGGGCTCGAAGAAGCCGTTGGCGCCGATCGGCATCGACCAGCCGCCTTCGACCTGGAAGCCGAGGGTGTCGACCGAGCCCGAGAAGATGTTCGAGCCGGCCGGGGCCAGGGTGATCGCCTGGTGGTCGTAGTCGAGGCTGTTGGAGTTGATGATGCCGTCGACGAACCACGGACCCGAAACGTAGGAGCCGTAGATGCCGAAGGTCATGCCCTCGAACGAGGTCACGGTCGGCGAGTTGTCGAAGCTGACGTCGCTGTCGACGAAGCCGATCTGACCACCAACGACCCAGGCCTTGCCGGCCCCGCCGCCCATGAAGTCCAGGCCACCGATCAGGCTGATGGTGTTCTGCTCATAGGAGGTGTCGAAGTCGTAGCTGACGCCGAAGAGGTCGTAGCCCTGGATCCGGTCGCGCTCGGCGGCCGCACCGGAGATCTTCATCCAGATGCCCGAGCCGCTGTCATCCAGCGAGGGCAGCTGGGTGCGCAGGTCGGCCTGACGTTCGAACCAGGTCCCCGTGGTCGTCTGCCAGACACTGGTCAGAGCGGCCCCGAAGGTCGTGAACTCGAAGGCCTCGCTGTCGGGCAGGCCGACCAGGACATGCTGTTTGTTGAGGTTCAGGGTCAGGTCGTAGAAGAACAGGCCCTTGTCGAGCACGCCGTCCGGCGAGTTCAGGTCGGCGCGCCAGAAGTCGGACGCGCTGTTCAGCGAGAAGTGGGTCGCGGCCGTCGAGCCGGCTCCGGAAACGTCAACCAGGACGATGCCGACCGGGTTGAAGGCGCCGAAGGCGTTCAGGCTGACGTCGTTGAGCAGGATCGAGGTCGAACCGGCCGTGCTGCCACCCGTGAGGCTGAGGCAGTCGGCGGCGGTCAGGACGGCGCAGCTGGTCTGGGTCGTGGCGCCGAGGTTGGCGTCCATCGACAGCAGGCTGCCGCCCGAGCCGGTGAAGGTCGCGCCGGCCGCCAGGATGCTGTCGTTGATCTGGCCGTCGGACACCGCCGTCAGGGTGGTGCCGCTGGAGCCGAAGACGATCCGACCGCTGTTGTTGAACGCTTCCAGGTTGGAGGTGGTCAGGGTGGAGGCGCCGAGCGTGGGCTCGCCGACCACCAGCAGACCGGCCTGGGTGAAGGTGTCGGCGCCGGCTCCGAAGTCGAAGCTGGTGGCGACGCCATTGGCGTTGGTGAAGATCGCGCCGGTGTTGTTCAGCACGTCCGCGCCGCCCGAGAAGGTCGAGGCGCCGGTGGTGTGCCAGCTGGTCACCGAGGAGTTGTTGAACACCACGTTACCGGTCAGGCCGCTGAACAGGACGCGACCGTTGATGCGGCCGGCGTTGTTGATCACCACGCTGCCGCCGACGCCGCGGATGGCGTTGTCGTCGTAGCCGGTGATGGTGTTGTCGGTCGAACGAACGACCGTGCCCGCTCCGATGTTCAGGGTGGTCAGGCCGCCCGCCGCGTTGTTCACGTCGACGACCCAGCCACCGGCGCCCGCGCCGGACCCGACGATGGTCGAGCCCGTTCCGGTGTTGATGGTCACCGCGCCGCCGCCCGAACCGGTGCGGATGGCGCTGCCGTTGACGTCCTGAACCGTCAGGCCATTGGCGATGGCGACGTTGACCGCACCCGTGCCGGTGGTGGCGGCGTTGAGGGCCGCGAGGCCGGCGCCGGTGGCGGTGACGTTGGCGTTGACGTTCAGCGTGGTGACGCCCGCGCCGCCGTTGGCGGTGAGGATGCCGTTGGCGCCGCCGCTGACCGCCGCGGTGTTGGTCACGGTCAGCGCCGCGCCGGAGGTGCCGGCCTGGATGCCGTCGCCGCCGGTCGAGGTGACCGTGGCGTTGGTTGTGACAACCACGGCGCCGGAGGCCGAGATGGCGTTGATGCCGTCATTGCCGGTCAGGATGACGCCGCCGGCGTTGTTGGCGACGGTGATCGCCCCCGAGGCGCTGTCAGCGCGGATGCCGAAGCCGTTGCCGGTCAGGGCCGCCGAGTTGGTGATGCCAACCGTGCCACTGCCATTGTTGAAGCCATAGATGCCGGTGTCGTCGGCGAAGATGGCGCCGGAGTTGGTGACCAGGACATTGCCCGTGCCGCCGCCGATGATGATGGCGCCGACGCCGAGCGTCGTGACGTGGTTGGGTCCAGTGCCGATGGCCGAGCGGTTGGTGACGGTTATCCCGCCTGCCCCGCCACCCGACGCGATGGTGAAGATGCCGTCGGTGGCGTTGCCCGTGATGACCGTGCCGGCGAGGGTGTTGACGACGATGGAGCCGCCACCACCCGTCGCGCCCGCCAGGCCGGCGGCGCCGGCATCAATCGTGCCGGCGTTGAAGTTAACAGTCACCAGTCCTGAGCTTGAACCCGCAACCGCGCCGTTGCCGTTCAGTGCGTTGATGTTGGCGTTGACGTTGACCGTATTGGCCCCGGCGTTGCTCTGGGTGTCGATACCGTCAGCGCCGGTGGAGGTGACCGCCGCGTTGGTGGTGACCGTCACCGCGCCGCCGACCGAGCTGGCGTTGATGCCATCGCCCGTCGCATTGATCGTCGAGGCCGCCGTCGTGTCGACGGTGATGATGCCCGCGCCGCTGGCCGCGGCCCGGATGCCGACGCTGCCGGCCTGGATGGTGCCGACGGTGTCGATGTCGATCGTGCCGGTGGTGCTGGAGGCGTCGATGCCGTCGCCGCTGGTGCTGACCAGGTTACCGCCGGTCACGGTGAAGACCGTGTTGCTGCCGGTCGTGGTGCTGGTGCGGATGGCGTCATTGGCGGTGGCGGTGACGACACCGGAAGTGCCGACCGAGACAGAGCCGGTGGTGTTGGTCGCCAGGATGCCGGTGCCGGCCGAGTTGACCGCCACGTTGTTGGCCACCTGCACGATGCCACCGAGGCTGTTGGCCCAGATGCCGACCGAGGCCGCGCCGCCGTTGGCGTTGACAGAGCCGCCGGTGGTGAAGACCTGGGCGCCGCCAGTGCTGGTCGAGTTGGCGCGGATGCCCACGCTCCCCGCCCAGATGCCGCCGACCGTCGACTGGATGTTGATCGAGGCGCCGCTGGTGGCGATGCCGGAGATGCCGACGTTGGTCACCGGATCGAGCGAGGAACCGATCGCGCCGGTGTTGAGGATGGTGACCCCGCCCGAGGCGGCGGAGTCGCCGGCGACGATGCCGCTGGCCGCCGAGCCGGTGATGGCGCCGGAATTGTTGATCAGGACGCCGCCCGTCCCCGCCTGGCTGGCGAAGATGCCGAAGCCGCCGCCGCCGCCGAGGTTGGCGTTGATCGTGCCGCTGTTGGTCACCTGGACGATGCCCGTGCTGGCGGCGTTGGTGTTGAAGGCCTGGATGCCGTCGAACCCGACGTTGAGGGTGGCGGTGTTGCTGGCGAACACCGTGCCGCCGGCGCCGCTGTTGGACACGCTGAGGCCCGAGCCGATCGAGGCGGTGATGGCGCCGGTGTTGACCACCTGGGCGTTGCCCGTGCCGGTCGATTCGACGTTGATGCCGTTGAAGACCGAGCCGATGACGGCGCTGTTGTTCACCGAGACCAGGCCGTTGACCGCTTCAGCACCGATGCCGGTGTCGCTGGAGGTGATCTGTCCGGTGTTGATGACGGAGGCGTTACCGGCGCCGCCGGTGCCGGCGAAGATGCCGGCCGCGCCGAGCGTGCCGTTGTTGACGTTGATCGTGCTGGCCGACTGGATCGATACGTTGCCCGTGACCGACAGGCCGCCGACACCGGCCGAACCCGGGAAGTTGCCGGCCGTGTCGGTACTGTCGATGGCGGCGACGGTGATCGTCCCCGTGCCGGTGACGAGGGTGACATCACCGCCGACACTGGAGCCGACGACGCCCACCGAGCTGTTGCCCGTGAGGTTGATGCTGTGGCCGTTGCCGATGGTGACGGCGACGCTGCCGGCCGCGCCGGTGGCTTCGCCGAACACGCCGGCGGCGCCGTCGGCGTCACCCGCCGCGCCGTCGTCGACGGTCACCGACAGGTTGGTTCCGATGACGATCTCCGTCGACTCGTCGCCGACTGCATCGTCCACCGCCTGACCGCTGGAGGCGTAGACGCCCACGGCGGTGGCGTCGGCGTCGGTGTTGGTGACGACGATGGTCACGCCGTTGCCGAGGGTGGCGGTGGCGTCATTGGCCGCCGAGGTGGTGAGCGAGCCGTAGTCGTCCGGATCGATGGTGACGCCGGCCCCGATGATGGTGACCGCCGCGCCCGTTCCGGTGTTGGTCGAGGAAACGCCGACCGTGCCGGCGGTGACGGTCGAGCCGTCGCCGACCGTGACCGTAACGGTCGAGCCGTTGGCCGCGCCGCCGATGTTGCCCGAGACGCCGGTCGCGCCGGCCACCATCGTGCCCTGGTAGGAGACGTTGACCGCCCCGGCCGGGCCGAGGTTGCTGCCGCTGACGCCCGTGCCCAGGGTGTTGATGTTGTTCACCGCGGTGACGCTGATGACGCCGGCGCCGGCGTTGATGACGGCGTTGATGCCGCCCAGGCCGGTCGGGTCGATCGCCGAGCCGATGTTGCCGGTGTAGTTGACAGTGACGGCGCCGCCCTGGCTCTGGGCAGTGATGCCGTAGCCGTTGCTTGCGTCGATGACGGCCGAACCTTCGATGAGGATCGGGCCGCCGAGGGAGGTAGAGACGTCGATGCCGTCGCCGCCGGTCGAGGTGACCGTGCCGATGGCGGTAACCTCGGCCGGGCCCGTCTGCGAGCTGACGTTGATGGCGTCGCCGGCGGTGCCGGTGACATTGTTGGACAAGACGAAGGCCAGACCGCCAACCGACGAGACGACGATGCCGCTCGTGCCGCTGACGTCGCCGCTGTTGAAGACCGTGGCGCTCGCAAGGGCGTCGGTGGTGGAGGCATTGACGCCCGCGCCGCCAGTGGCCGAGATTGTGGCGCCGAAATTGTTGCTGACCTGGGCGAAGGAGCCGGTCGAGGTGACCTGCACGCCGTCGCCGCCGGTGCCGACGATGGCCCCGAAGTTATTGACGAAAGCGCCGCCGGTTGCGGTGCTGACGCTGATGCCGTCGCCGGCCGTGCCGGTAACGGTCGCGCCGACCCCGACAGTGACGGAGGAGCTGGCCGTGCCGGTCGCGGTCGTGCTGATGCCGACGACGCCGGTGACGTTGGCCGTGGTGTCGACCGTCTGGTTACCGGCGCCGGAGACGACGATACCGGTCGTGCCGGCGACGATCACCGCGTTGTTGTTGACGTCGATCACACCGGCGCTGCTGGCCGTGATGCCGGTCGCGCCGGCATTGATCGTACCGCCGGAGCTGTTGATGGTGACAGCGCCACTGGTGCTGACCGCCTCGATGCCGTCCGCGCCGGCCGAGATGGCGCCGGTGGTGCCGACGGTGATGGCGCCCGAACCGGAGAGCGCGTTGATGCCGTCGCCAAGCGTGCTGGTGATGGCGCCGGTCAGGCTGAGGGTGGTGGCGCCCGACGTCGCGCTGGTGTCGACCGCCGCGAAGGCGCCGGTGACGAAGGTCGTGCCCGAGCCGCTGACGTTAACCGCGCCCGTTCCGGACGCGAAGGCGCCGATACCGCCCTCGGTGACCGCGCCGTTGTTGACGACGATGGCGTTACCCGAGCCGCTCGTATCGACGTAAACGCCGTAGCCGGCCGTCGGGTCGGTGGTGGCGGCCGTGCCGCCGACGTTGATGGTGGCGGTGGCGTTGCCCGAGCCGGTCGTGGCGACCGAGACGCCGTCATCATCGCCCGTGACTGAACCGGTGACGGTGACAGTGGCCGTTCCGGCCCCGCCGGTGATGACATTGACGCCGTCGCCGCCGCCGGTGACCGTGCCGTTGATACCGACGGCGATGACGCCGCTGCCGCTGCTGGCTTCGACGCCGTTGTC
>JANPKF010000294.1:0-1534 GCA_031425895.1 Caulobacteraceae bacterium
CGCATGCTCTGGCTCCTCGGACGTCGGCCTCACCGTCGATGTCGGTGGCACGCCCGAGAAGACGCTTGAAGCCGCGATGCAGGCCGACCGCGATTTCGCGGCAATGGCCAAGGCGGAAGGCCCCAAGGCTGCCTTCCTCAAATACATGCACGCGACTGACAGCAAGTTCCTGCAGCCCGGCGGCATGGTGCAAGGCGCCGAGGCGATCGCGGGCGGCTTCGCACAGTCCCCGCCCGGCTTCGCCATCGCCTGGGAGCCGGATGGCGGCCATGGCGCGGCGTCCGGCGACCTTGCCGTGACCACCGGCCTGTACAGCATCAGCATGGGCGACCAGACGATCGAAAAGGGCCGCTATGTCACCGTCTGGGGCAAGGACGCCGCTGGCGACCTCAAGGCGACGATGGACATGAGCGTCCCTGATCCGGTCGTTGCGCCGTCGACCGCACCTGATCCGGAAGGCCGACCAGGTTAAGCGGGGCCGAGCTAAACGACTAAATCAGTTTCCGAATACCAGCCGTTCGCGTATTGGGGCGGCCAAATTGCCAAGGTGAGCCACGATGAAAGTCTATTACGAAGCCGACGCCGATATCGGCATCATCCAGTCCAAGAAGGTCGCCGTGGTCGGTTATGGCAGCCAGGGCCATGCCCACGCGCTCAACCTGCGCGAGAGCGGCGTGAAGGACCTCGTCGTCGCCCTACAGCCCAACTCCGGCTCGAAGCCCAAGGCCGAGCAGGAGGGCCTGAAAGTTGTCACGCCGACCGAAGCCGCCAAATGGGCTGACGTGATGATGATCCTCACGCCCGATGAAAAACAGGCCGTGATGTACGCCAACGAGATCGAGCCGCACACCCGCAAGGGCCAGCACCTGATGTTCGGCCACGGCTTCAATATCCACTACGGCCTCATCAAGCCGCGCGCCGACATGGACGTTTCTCTTTCCGCTCCAAAAGGCCCCGGCCACACGCTGCGCAATCAGTACACGCAAGGCCGCGGCCTGCCGGGCCTCATCGCCATCCATCAGGATGCTTCGGGCGTCGCCCAGGCCGTGGCGCTCTCCTATTCGAAAGCCATCGGCAACACCCGCGCCGGCGTCATCCAGACCTCGTTCCGCGAAGAGACCGAGACCGATCTCTTCGGCGAACAGGCCGTGCCCTGCGGCGGTCTCGTTGAGCTGATCAAGGCCGGCTACGAAACGCTGGTCGAAGCCGGCTATGCGCCGGAGATGGCCTATTTCGAATGCCTCCACGAAGTGAAGCTGATCGTCGACCTGATCTATGAAGGCGGCATCGCCAACATGAACTACTCGATCTCGAACACGGCCGAGTTCGGTGAATACGTCACCGGCCCGCGCATCATCACGTCGGACACCAAGGCCGCGATGAAGAAGGTACTGGAAGACATCCAGCAGGGCCGCTTCGCCCGCGACTGGGTGCTCGAGAACCAGGCCGGCGCTCCGTCCTTCCAGGCCATGCGCGCCAAGATGAGCAGCCACCCGATCGAGGAAGTCGGCGAGAAACTGCGCGGCATGATGCA
>JANPKF010000295.1:0-5803 GCA_031425895.1 Caulobacteraceae bacterium
CCGGCGGCGCTTGAGGCCGAATCGCAACGCTACCGCGCCCGTCTGGCGGGCCTTGTTGGTGAGAAGGTCGCCGCCGAATGACCGAGAACCTCCTCCTCCAGGCCCTGGTCTACCTGACCGCCGGGGTCGTTGCCGCCCCCATCGCCAAGCGTCTCGGCCTCGGCTCGGTGCTCGGCTACCTGATCGCCGGCGTCATCGTCGGCCCCTTCGCCCTGTCGCTGGTCGGCGAGCAGGAAGACGTCATGAAGTTCGCCGAGTTCGGCGTCGTCATCCTGCTGTTCATGATCGGTCTGGAGGTCCGCCCGGCCCTGCTCTGGTCGATGCGCAAGACCATCTTCGGCCTCGGCGGGGCCCAGGTGATGTTCACCGCCATCGCTATCGCCGGCTTTTCCCTGGCCTTCGGGCTCAACTGGAAGACGGCTCTGGCCGTCGGCCTGGTGCTGGCCATGTCCTCCACCGCCATCGTCCTTCAGACCCTCGACGAGAAGGGCCTGAGGCAAGGCCCCGTCGGCCGCGCCGCCTTCGGGGTCCTGCTGCTGCAGGATCTGGCCATCATCCCGCTGTTCGCCCTGCTCCCCCTGCTGGCCGAGGCCCCGGCCCAGCTGATCGCCCAGACGGCCCATGCGGCCGAAGGGGGTGGTCACGGCGGCGGCAGCCTGATCAGCGAGTTCCCCGGCTGGCTGCAGACGATCGCCGTTCTCGCCGCCGTCGCCGCCGTGGTCGGCGGCGGCCGCTACGTCGTTCAGCCCATCTTCCGCTTCATCGCCCAGACCCGCCTGCGCGAGATCTTTACCGCCACCGCCCTGCTCATCGTCGTCGCCGTCGCCGTGCTGATGCAGATGGTCGGCCTGTCGCCGGCGCTGGGCGCCTTCCTGGCCGGCGTTGTGCTGGCCGAGAGCGAGTACCGCCGCGAACTCGAAACCGACATCGAGCCGTTCCGCGGCCTGCTGCTCGGCCTCTTCTTCATCACGGTCGGGGCCGGCATCAACTTCAACATCATTCTCGCCCAGCCGCTGGTGCTGGTCGGCATCGTGCTTGGCCTGATGGTCCTGAAGTTCGCGGTGATGTTCGGCCTGGCCCTGATCAGCGGGGCCACCGGCCGCGCCGCCGCCGCTGTCGCCACCGCCCTGGCCCAGGGCGGCGAGTTCGCCTTCGTCCTGCTGACCTTCACCGTCGGGGCCGGCGTCATTGGCGCTGATCTGGCCGCCCTGCTGACCGCCGCCGTCGCCGTTTCCATGGCCCTCACCCCGCTGGCCATGATCGCCTACGAGAAGGTCTCGGCCATGCTCGACGCCGCCATCCCTGATGTGAAACCCGACGACCCCGACTTCGACGAGGCCGAGCCCGACATCATCATCGCCGGCTTCGGCCGCTTCGGTCAGATCACCGGCCGCCTGCTGCAGGCCAACGGTTTCAAGTCGGTGGTTCTCGACAGCGATATCGAACAGATCGAGGTCCTGCGCCGCTTCGGCCGCCGGGTGCACTACGGCGACGCCACCCGCCTGGACCTGCTGCGCGCCGCCGGCGCCGAGCGGGCCCGGATGCTGGTCGTCGCCCTCGACGACAAGGAAAAGACCAGCGAACTGGTCGAGAAGGCCCGTCAGGCCTTCCCCAACATCACCATCCTCGCCCGCGCCTTCGACCGCCGCCACGCCTACGACCTGCTGGCCAACGGCGCCGACGCGGTCGAACGCGAGACCTTCGAGGGCGCCCTGCACCTGGGGACCACAGCCCTGCGCTCCCTCGGCTTCCGCGCGCACCGGGCGCACCGGGCTGCCGACTACTTCCGAGGCCACGACCTGCGCGCCTTCGAGGAACTGCGTCCCATGTGGGGCCAGGAAGAAGCCTACATGTTGGCCAGCCGCGACGCCGCCAAGACCACCGAACGCCTGCTGGCCGCGGATCTCGCGCGCATGAAGCCCGGCGGCGAGGACAGCTGGGATGTCTCGGGGCGCGCCGAGGACGAGCTGGAGGCGGCGAAGGAAGACGAGCGGTGACGACGAAGGGCTCGCGCCCGCCCTCCCCTTTATGGGGAGGGAGGGAGATCAGCCCTTCACCAGATCATCCGCATGCACCATCGGTCCGGCCGTGTAGCCGATCACCGCCTCGATGGCGTCCGACCGCAGCCCGGCGATCTGCTCGGCATCGGCCGCGTCATAGCGCGACAGCCCCCGGCCGATCTCCGCGCCGTCCTCGCCGACGATCAGCACCGCGTCGCCCTTGCCGAACCGGCCCTCGATCCGGCGCACCCCGGCCGCCAGCAGGCTCTTGCCCGCCATCAGCGCCTTCGCCGCCCCCGCATCCACCACCAGCGTTCCGGCCGGTGACAGGCTGCCGGCGATCCAGCTTTTGTAGGCGGCCGCCGGTGTCGTCCCGGCCTCGATGATCGTCGCCGCCGCGCCCTCGCCAAGCGCCCCTAGCGGCCGGTCGCGCCGCCCCAGCGTGATGATCGTCGCGCAGCCCGCGCCTTGCGCGATCCGCGCCGCCGCCAGCTTGGTGGCCATGCCCCCGGTGCCGACCCCGGCTCCGGCGTTGGCCCCGCCGGCCATGGCCACGATCTCCGGCGTCAGCGTTTCGATCCGCTCCAGCCGCCTGGCTGCCGGATCGCGCCGGGGATCGGCTGTGTACAGCCCGTCGATGTCGCTGAGCAGCACCAGACGGTCGGCCCCGATCATCTGCGCGACGCGCGCCGCCAGCCGGTCGTTGTCGCCGTAGCGGATCTCTTCGGTGACGACGGTGTCGTTCTCGTTGACCACCGGCACCGCTCCGAGCCCCAGCAGGGTCTCGGTCGTCGCACGGGCGTTGAGCCAGCGCCGCCGCACCTCGGTGTCGTCGCGGGTCATCAGGACCTGCGCCACCGTGCGGCCATGCGGCTCGAAGGCCTCTTCCCAGGCCCGCATCAACAGCGACTGGCCGGCCGCGGCCGCCGCCTGTTTTTCGGGAAGGGTGAGCGCCTTGCGCGTCAGCCCCAGTCGTCGCCGGCCCAGCGCCACCGCCCCCGACGAGACGACAAGCAGCTGGGTCCCGTCCTGCATCAGGCGCGCCGCATCGGCCGCGAATGCCGTCAGCCAGGCGCGGTCGGCGTCACCGCTGGTCGCGTCGGCGACCAGGGCCGAGCCGACCTTGACGACAATCCGTTTGGCCCCCGCCAGCATGTCAGATCACTGGCCGGGCTTGGGTTTTTTGAGCTTGGGCAGGGTGACCGCCGGGGCTTCGAACAGGTCGGCCGCCTTGTCGCAGGCCGCCGCGATCCCGCTGGCGCGCCATACCGTCATGGCGTCGGCCTTGCTGAACGCCGCCACCACCTGGCAGTCGCCATCGCCCTGCCGGCCGCAGACCAGCGTCCCGGCCGCGTTGGGCGCGCAGACCGTGGCGCCGGCGATCTTCACCGACCAGATCAGGACCTCGCCATCGATCGCCGGCCGCACGGCGGCGGGGGGCCCCAGCTTGGCGGTGAAGGCCGTCTTGGGCTTTCCCTTCATCGCCACCATGGTGTCCTCGAGCTTCTCCGAGGGCGGCGGCGGCTTGACCGGCGCGGCCGGAGCCGCCGGCGCCGTCGTCACCGGCGCGGCCGGCGGCGGTGCGGGAGCGGCGGCGGGCGCGGGCGTCCCCTGGAGGGCCAGCAGCAACATCGGCAAGGCAAACGCGATCATTGGGCTACTTTCCTGAACGCTAGACCGGGGACCAGGTGGCATCGTCGGCGTTTTCGTCCGCCCCGTCGTTCTCGAACTCGTCGTCCTCGAAGACTTCGCCCCGCTCACGCCGCACCATGCGCCAGCAGTCGCGCAGGATCTGCCGCACGTGCTGACCGGAGACGCCCGACACCAGGCGCGGGGTGATCCCGGTCGCCTCGCGGAACTCCTCGACCCGCCACTGGGCAGTCTCGGCGTCGACCGCGTCGATCTTGGACAGGGCGACGATCTCGTTTCGCTCGGCCAGGCCTTCGCCATAGGCCTCCAGTTCGGTCCGCACCGTCTTCCAGGCCCCGACGATGTCGTCCTGGGTGATGTCGACCAGATGGATCAGCACCGCGGTCCGCTCGACGTGGCCGAGGAAACGGGTCCCCAGACCCTGGCCTTCGGAGGCGCCCTCGATCAGGCCGGGAATGTCGGCCAGAACGAATCGCTCACCGAGGCTCAGGTCGACCATGCCGAGGTTGGGCGCAAGGGTCGTGAACGGATAGTCCGCGATCTTCGGCTTGGCGGCGCTGGCGGCGGCCAGGAAGGTCGACTTGCCGGCGTTGGGCAATCCCACCAACCCCGCGTCGGCGATCAGCTTCAGGCGAAGCCAGATGGTCTTCTCCTCGCCTTCCTGCCCGGGGTTGGCGTGCTTGGGGGCCTGGTTGATCGGACCCTTGAAGCGGTCGTTGCCCCAGCCGCCGTTGCCGCCCTTGGCCAGCAGGACGCGCATTCCCGCCTCGTCCATGTCGGCGATCAGGGTTTCCTTGTCCTCTTCGAGGATCTGGGTGCCGACCGGCACCTTCAGTACGACGTCCTCGCCGGCGTGGCCGTGGCGGTTGCGGCCCATGCCGTGGATGCCGGTGTCGGCCTTGAAATGCTGCTGGTAGCGATAGTCGATCAGGGTGTTCAGACCCTCGACCGCCTCGGCCCAGACGTCACCGCCACGGCCGCCGTCACCACCGTCGGGACCCCCGTACTCGATGTACTTCTCGCGCCGGAACGACACAGCGCCGCCGCCGCCGTTTCCGGAGCGGATATAGATTTTGCACTGGTCTAGAAACTTCATGGCTCGGCTTATGAATTCAAACGGGGGCAGGGAGAAGGCGCCGCCCTTACCACAAGTTCACTTGAGGTGCGCGGGTTTCGCCTTCAACACTTCTCGCCATGCTCCGTCGCCAGATGCTCGCCACCCTGTCCGCCGCCGGCCTGGGGCCTGTCCTCGGAGCCTGTGCGAAGGAGGCCGAGGCGCAGGGAGTCAACGCCCTGCAGGCCCAGAGCGGGGCCCCCGCGCTTGCCGGCGCCGTCGTCGGCGTCGACGGGATCAAGCTGATCGAGTTCGCCGGCGTTCGTCGCCGGGGCGAACAGCCGAGGGTCGGCCCGGCCGAGCTCTGGCACCTCGGCTCCAACACCAAGGCCATGACGGCGGCGCTCTACGGCCGGCTCGTCGACCAGGGAAAGGCCCGCTGGCAGGCCGCCCTCGGCGAGCTGTTCGAGGGCGTCCGGCTTGATCCCGGCTTCGCCAGTCAGAGCGTCGAGGCGCTGATGGGTCACCGCACCGGCATGCTGGATGCGTCGGTCATGGGCCCCGGCTACCTGATCAAGGCGCACGACGACGTTCGACCGGCGCCTGTCCAGCGGGCCGATCTGACCGCCCAGATCCTCGGCAAGCCGCCGGGGGGTCAGGTCGGAACCTTCGTCTACAGCAACATGGGCTACGTGGTGCTGGGCTCGGCCATCGAACGGATCACCGGACGGTCCTGGGAAGAGGCCATAACCGCCGACCTGTTCACGCCGCTCGGCATGGCCAGCGCCGGCTTCGGCGCGCCGCTGGGCGCCAATGCCTGGGGTCATCGCCCCGCGCTGATCTTCGCCGGCCCGTTGAAGGGGGTCGATCCGGCCGGCACGTCGGACAATCCCGTCGCGCTCGGGCCGGCCGGCCGCGCGCACGCCAATCTGACCGACTACGCCAGGTTCCTGCGGCTCTTCCTCACCGACGGCGGCGATGTCCTGACGCCCGCCACGGTGAAGGCCCTGACCACGCCCCTTCCCGGCGAGGACACGCCCTATGCGCTCGGCTGGGGGATCATGAGCCCGCCCTGGGCGAAGGGGCCGGTGCTGGGGCA
>JANPKF010000296.1:0-1765 GCA_031425895.1 Caulobacteraceae bacterium
CTGGCCTCGGTCAGCCATGATCTTCGCACGCCCCTGACGCGGCTGCGGCTGGAGCTGGCGCTGGCGGACCAGACCCGACGGACCCAGGCGATGAAGACCGATCTGGATGAGATGGAGCACATGATCGACGAATACCTCGCCTTCGCCCGGGGCGAGGCGGGCGAGGCGTCCCAGATCGTGGGCGTCGCCGACATGCTGGAGGCGGCAGGGGCCGACGCAAGGCGCAGCGGGGTCGATGTGGCGATCGAGGCGCCAGACGACCTGACGGCAACGCTTCGCCCGATCGCGTTCAAACGGGCCCTGTCCAATCTGGCGGGCAACGCCGCCGCCCACGGGGAGCACGTCCGGCTGTCCGCCCGGGCACTGGCGTCGGGCGGATTCGAGATCGTGGTCGAGGATGACGGCCCGGGCATCCCCGAGGACATGCACGAGGAGGCGTTCCGCCCCTTCGGACGGCTGGATGAAAGCCGCAACCAGAACCGCAAGGGCGTCGGCCTGGGGCTGGCCATCGCCCGGGATGTGGCGCGGGGGCATGGAGGCGACATCACCTTGGCCCGCAGTGATCTGGGCGGACTGCGCGCCCTGATCCGGCTGCCGGGTTAGGCGTTCACATTCGCGCGTGCGCACTGGCGCAACGCCAGCCGCGAGCGCATCTTCGCCGTTACAGGGGTTATCGGAGATCAGCATGCGTCCGCTCGCAATTCTCGCGTCCATCACGATTGCCGCCGCCGTGGCAATGCCGGCCTTTGCCCAGGCTCCCCGTGTGACGGTGAGCGTGGGCGGGAGGCTGACCGAAAAGGTCGAGGAACTGGGACAGCGCGACGTCGATCGTCAGCTTGAACGGCTTCAGGATGTCGTCACGCGCGAACTGGCGCGCAGCGGGACCTTCGAAGGGGCGCAGGTCAATCTGGTGGTGACCGATCTGAAGCCCAATCGGCCCACATTCGAGCAGGCGGCGGACCGGCCCGGTCTGTCGGTGATTGATAGCCGATCCATCGGCGGGGCCTCGGTGGAAGGCGAGATCATCACCGCCGACGGCCAGCGCCTGCCTGTCCGCTACACCCACTACTCAAACTCGATCGCCGAGGTTTACAGCTATTCGACCTGGTTCGACGCCGAGGTTGCCTACGACCGGCTGGCCGGTCGGCTGGCATCAGGCCGGCTGGTCTCCCGCTAGGCTTCTTGCCCGGGCGACGGCAGCTTCGACGGCGGCCGTCGCCGCAAGGCCGAGGCCGGCCTGCAGCGCATCAAGGCCGGCGCGCGTCGTGCCGCCCGGAGAGGCGATGCGTGCGATCAGAGCCTCGAGTGACAGATCCGTTTCCGCGCCCGAGCCGGCGGAACGCAGGGCCCCGCGCGTGAGACGGGCCGCCGCATCCGGTGACAGTCCGGCCGCGACCCCCGCATCTGCGAGGGCACCGGCCAGGGCATAGAAGAAGGCGGGGGCAGAGCCGGCGACGGCGGTGGCGGCGTCCATCAGGGCCTCTTCGGCCAGATCGACCGTGTCCGCGACGGGGCCGAACAGGGCATGAGCGAGGGCCCGCCCGACCGGGTCGGCAGACCAGACCGCAGCAACACCCCGGGCCTGGGCCACCGCTGTGGTCGGCATGACGCGCGCGACAGGTCGCCCGGGCAGGGCGGAGGCGAGGTCGGCGGCGCGTACCCCGGCCATGACGGACAGGATGACTGCATCCGCCGGGAGGGTTGCGGCCAGAGGTGCGACCGCGTCACGCCAGGCCCCGGGTTTGACCGCGACCACCAGCACATC
>JANPKF010000297.1:0-2243 GCA_031425895.1 Caulobacteraceae bacterium
CACCAGGTGAAGTAGAGGCCGTAGTTGGAGCCGGCCTGGGCGTGGTGCAGGTCATGATGGGTGACGGTGGTCATCCAGTCGAACAGGGGGCGGCCGTCGCGGCGGGCGGGGAAGAGTTCGTAGCCGCAGTGGCCGATCACGTTGCGGGCGATCTGGTGGATCATGAACAGGCCGAAGGCCGGCCAGCTGATCGGAACCAGCAGCAGGAACAGCGGCGAGAAGGCGGCCATCAGGGCGGCCTCGCCGAGGTCGAAGCTGTAGGCGGTGAAGGGGGTCGGGTTGTTGGAGCGGTGGTGCCGACGGTGGAAGGCGCGGAACAGGCGCGGCCGGTGGATCAGGCGGTGGACCCAGTAAAAGTAAGCGTCGTGCGCCAGGATGGTGAGGACCAGGGAGACGACGGTCCAGATGAGGGTCGGCGCCTCGCGGAAGGCTGAGCCCCAGAGCAGGCCCGCCTTGGCGAGGCCGACGGTGATCAGGGTGACGGTCGAGAAGACGGCGACCGAGCGGACGGAGCAGAGGAGCTCGACGATGTGCTGCAGGGCGGGAGGGCGATCAGGACGGATCTTCCAGCCCTTCAGGACCGGGGCGAGGAGGACGCAGACGACGAGCCAGACCAGCGGCGCGGCGACGATGTAGCGGATCAGGTCAACCTGCAGGCCGACCAGCCAGGCGTGGCCGAGCTCGAGCAGGGTTTCGGGGAGGGTCATGGGATGGGTCTCGCAGTGATGTTGGCGAGACTGTGGGGTGGAGGGGGTCGGGGCGCTTCCCTGGGTGTTGGAGGGGGTCGCCGGTTTTGGAATCGGCGAAGGTTTTTCGAGATCGGCGAGGCCGGGGGTTTCCTTCTCCCCTTGGGGGAGAAGGTGGCGGCGAAGCCGACGGATGAGGGGTCGCACCAGCTTGCAAGGTCGGTGCGGCGGCCCCGTCTCGCGGCTTTGAGAGTATTCGACCCCTCATCCGCCCCCTTCGGGGCCACCTTCTCCCCCAAGGGGAGAAGGGACGCGCTAGTCGTTCTTCGCCAATGCCTGCACCCGCCACTCGCTTGGCGTCTGGCCGGTGGCTTCCTTGAAGGCGCGGTTGAAGGGGCCGAGGCTGGCGTAGCCGAGGTCGAAGGCCAGGGCGGAGATGGAGGCGCGGGCGTTGGCCGGGTCGGCGAGGGCGACCCTGGCGGCGGCGATGCGGCTTGAGCCCACGAAGTCGGCGAAGTTGCGGTGGCTCAAGGCCCCGTTGATCAGCCGGCGCAGGCGGTGTTCGGGCACGCCGACGTCGGCGGCCAGCTGGCCGATGGTCAGGCCTTCGCGGCGCCAGGCGCCGTCGTCCATCAGGGCCTGAAGCCGGGCCAGGGCCGGGCGGTCCTGGGGGTCGATGGCGTCAGGGTCGGCGGCGGTCGCCGGCCGGGTGGCGACGAAGAGCTCGGGCCGGGCCTGCAGGAAGGCGGCGGCGGTGAGCAGGCTGACGAGGGCGAGGCTGGCCGCCTGGAGGGGCGAGAGCCAGTGTTCCTCGGCCCCGAGCGCTCCGGCCATTTCGAAGACCGAGTCGATCAGGGCATAGAGGCCGATCAGCAAAATGACCGGCGCGCGCAGGGTCCGCCTCGCCTCGACCAGGTCGCCCTGGCGCCGACGCCAGATGATGCTGACGATGTGGAGGATGAGGGCCATCTCGAGGAGGTTGTGGACGACCCAGACGCCGCGATTGACGGGCTCTGGCAACAGCCACCCGACGACGCCGACGAGGGTCATCACCACAGCCGGGATCCAGCGCTCCAGGGTGAAGCGGCTGTCCTCGAACAGGGTGATGGCGAACATCCAGAAATAGGCGGTGCCGCCGAGCGCCAGCAGCCAGATGGGGAAGATGATCGGCATGACGGCCCGCGTCTCCGGCCCGCCCGAATGCAGGGTGAAGGCGGCGGCGGCGAGCGCGAACAGGGCTCCGGTCCAGCGAGCCGGGATCAGCGGCCGGCCCCGGATGAGGGCCAGGGCCGTGCACAGCATGGCCCCGACGGCGATACCGCGCAGCAGGACTTCCAGGGTCTGCAGGGTGTTCATGGCCTCTCCCGGCGGGGACTATAGCCGGGCGCGGCCGTCTTGGGGACCGGTTGGGGGACGAGGGCCTGGGCTGATGAGCCGGGGTAGGAATCGCCTTTCCAAACTCTCCCCCCGCGCAGCGGGAGGAGGACAGATTTCGAGCCTCAAGCGAGAAATCAGGAGGCGGGCCCCGCCGGCGGTTGGAGGTTCCTTCTGACACAG
>JANPKF010000298.1:0-6011 GCA_031425895.1 Caulobacteraceae bacterium
CCGCATGGCCGCCTCGTCCGGCTCATAGCCCTGCCGGCGTAGCTGATAGAAGGTGTCGACCAGCACGATGTTGTGCCCGACCACCACCCCGGCCAGGGCGATGACCCCTGTGCCCATCATGATCACCGAGATGTAGTCGAACGTGTGGGCGACATTGACGACCACGCCCAGGAACACCCCGAACACCGACAGGATGACAGCCGACAGGGTCACCAGGATCCCGTAGAAGCTGTTGAACTGCCACAGCAGGATCACGGCCATCATGCAGAGGGTGGCCAGCATGGCGACGGCGAAGAATTTGGCCGCTTCCGCGCCCTCCTCGTCGGAGCCGCTGAACTTCCAGCGCACGGTCGGATCGATCGGCGCCTTCTCCAGCCAGGGCTTGAGCTCGGCGATCTTCTGGTTGGCCGCCACCTTGTCGATGGTGTTGGCCTGCAGCAGGACCAGGCGTTGGCCGTCGCGGCGCTGGATGCTGGTCACCTGCTGACCCGGCTTTTCCTTGATGAAATAGCTGGCCGGCACCGGCCCGAACGGGGTGGTGATCTTCAGCTGCTCGAAGGCGGCGAGGTTGCGGTTCTCCGGCGTGAAGCGGACGCGGATGTCCAGCTCGTCGTCGGCGTCGTCCGGCCGGAAGCGGCCGGCCAGCACGCCCGTGGTGACGAACTGGATGGCCTGGCCGACCGACAGCACGTCGACGCCGTAACGACCGGCGGCGGCGCGGTCGATGGTCAGGTTCAGCTCGATGCCGGGCGAGGCGCGGTTGTCCTCCTGCTCGATCAGTTGCGGATCATTCGCCAGCTTGGCCTTCACCAGGTCGGCGGCGCGGTTCAGCGCGGCGGGATCGGAGCCGCGCATCTCGACCTGCACATCCTTGCCCTGGGGCGGACCGCCCTGCGGCAGGCGCACCTCGGTCAGAACGCCGGGCAGGTCCGCCACCCGCTCGCGGATCGCGTTGGCGATATCCCTGCCGCGCAGGCCCAGGGCCTTGCGCGCCTCGAAGTCGACGAAGTCGACCTGGATGCGACCGATGGAGTCGGCGGGCGGCCCGCCGAAACCGCCGCTGCCCAACTTGCCGGCCGAGACGTAGAGCGAGTTGATGCCCTTGACGCCCTGCAGCCGCTGTTCGGCCTGGCTGACCAGGATGTTGGCAGACTCAGGCGTCAGGTTGCCCCGCGCCTTGACGTAGACGGTCGCGTACTCGGGGTCCTGGTCGAGGAAGAATTCGGTGCGGTGCTTCTGGCCGAAGAACAGGAAGCCGATGACGAACAGGATCAACAGCGCCGCCCCGGTCACCCGGAAGGGGTGGTGGCCCGACCACCACAAGACGCGGGCATACCAGCCCATGAAGCCGTCCATCTCGCGCGGATCGCCATGCTCCGACTTGCGGATCTCCTCCAGGTGATGCTCGTCCACCCCCTGCGCGCGCCCCATGATCGAGCCCAGCGCCGGGGTGAAGATCAGGGCGACGAAGATCGAGGCGCCCAGCACCATCATCAGGGTGATGGGCAGGAAACTCATGAACTTGCCGGGAATGGAGTTCCAGAACAGGAACGGCACGAAGGCGCACAGCGTCGTCAGGGTGCCGTTGACCACTGGCCAGAACATGCGCGTGCCGGCGGCGGCGAAGGCCTCCTCGCGGTCCATGCCCTCGGCCATCTTCCGGTCGGCGTATTCGACGACGACGATACCGCCATCGACCAGGATCCCGACGGCCAGCACCAGGCCGAACATGACCATCTGGTTCAGGGTCAGGCCGAACATCTGCAGCAGCAGGAATCCGATCATGAAACAGACCGGAATCGACAGCCCGACCATGATCCCCTGACGCACGCCCAGGCTGCCGACGATGATGGTCATGACCAGGATGGTGGCGATGATCAGCCCGCTCTCGAGGATGGAGAGGCTGCGTTCGATGAACTCGCTTTCGTCGAAGGTGTATTCGACCTTGATCGTCTCCGGCCAGCGCTTCTGCTCTTCGGCGACGGCGGCGCGGACCTGCTTGACGCTGTCCAGGATGTTGGCGCCGGAGCGCTTGACCACGTCGATGGAGAAGGTCGGCTGGCCGTTGAAGCGGGTGATGCGGCCCGGATCCTTGAAGGTGCGGCGCACCTCGCCGATGTCGCCGACGGTGATCAGCCGGTCGCCGTTGCGCTTGATCGGCAGGGCCAGGATGTCTTCCGGCTTCTCGATGACGCCGGGGATCTTGACCGCGAACTCTGTGTCCCTGGTCCGCAGATTGCCGGCCGGGATCAGCTGGTTGTTGCGGCCGATGACCTGCGACAGCTCGGTGGCGCTGACGTTGGCCGCCTGCATCCGGGCCGGATCGATGGTGACTTCCAGCAACTCCTCGCGCCCGCCGCCAAGGTCGGTGCGCAGCACGCCGGGCAGGCTCTCCAGTCGGTCCTGCAACTCGCGCGCCGTCTGGAACATCGTCCGTTCGGGCGCCGCGCCGAACATCATGATGCCGATGAACGGGTCGTCGTTGACGTTGTTCTCGGAGATGATCGGCTCTTCGGCGTCAGGCGGGAAACGCCCCCGGGCCATGTCGACCTTGGCGCGCACGTCCTGCAGCACCTTGTCGACATCGAACGACGGATCGAATTCAAGGTAGACGAGGGCGGCGTTCTGCACCGCCACGCCGTTCATTTCCTTCAGGCCCTCGAGGGACTGAAGTTCTGTCTCCAGCGGACGGACCAGCAGCCGCTCGGCGTCCTCCGGCGAGACGCCAGGGTAGGGCACCTGGATGCTGACGAAGGGCACCGGAATGTCCGGCGCCGATTCACGGGGCAGGTTGAGGTAGGTGACCAGGCCGAAGACGGACAGAACCGCCGCCACCCCCAGCACCACCTTGCGCCGTCGGATGGCGGCATGGATCAGGGCGGAGATCATTGGCTGGCGGCCTTCACGGGAGCGGCGACAGCCGGCGCCGGCGCGGCGGTCTCGGCCTTGACGCGGACTGTCTGGCCTTCGTTGACGAAGGCCTGGCCGGCGATGATCAGGTTGATCGGGCCCTCGAGACCGCTGACCCAGATGCCGTCGGCGCCCTGATCAAGAATTTCGATGGGGGTGAAGACCACCTGGCCGGCCCCGACGACGTGGCGGACGCCCTGGCGACCGTCAGACCCCAGCACCAGGGCCGAGGAGGGCAGGCGGTGGGCCGACGACACCGGGGTGGCGATACGCACGTCGGCCGACAGGCCGGAGCGGGCGCGGCTGCCCGGGTTGGAGACCACGACCTCGACCCGATAGGTGCGGGTCTGCGGATCAGCGTCGCGGGCGACGAAGCGGATGCGGCCGCTCAGGGCTTCGCCGGTGGTCAGGACGGCGGTGGCCGACTCGCCGACGCGCACCTTGCCGATCTGGCTCTCGGCCAGGTCGGCGACGATGATCAGCGGGTCCAGCTCCAGCATGGTGCCGCAGGCGCCGCCGAGTGCCAGATAGCTGCCGACCTCGGCCTCGCGGCGGTCGAAGACGCCGCTGAACGGCGCGCGGATGTTGACCTGACCCAGCAGCACCTCGGCCTGGCGCACGGCGGCCATGGCCCCGTCGAGGTTGGCCTGGTCCTGCAGGACCTGGGTCTGGGAGCGGTAACCCTGTGCAGCCAGGCGCTGCGAGGCCTGCATCTGAAGCTGGCGGGATTTCAGGTTGGCGCGGGCCTGGTCAAGCGAGGCCTGACGGGCGTCGACCGAAAGGCGGCACAGGATGGCGCCGCGACGCACGAAGCTGCCCTCGGCGGCCGGCACGGCGGCGACCGGGCCGGCGGTTTCGGCGCGGACGATGACGGTGCGGGCCGCTTCGGTGCGGCCGCGCAGGATGATGGCCCCGGGGCGCAGTTCCGGCTCGACCAGGCGGGTCGTGACCATGATGGCCTGGGGCTTGGCCTCGGTCTTGGTCTCGGGCTTCTTGGTCAGCGCGCCCCAAAGGCCACCGATGATGAACAGCAACAGCACGAAGCCCAGGATGCCCAAGGCAACGAGGTGAGATTGTTTGATCTGCATAACCGGCCCTATGGGCGCAGCCGACCTGTCGCGTCGGGCGCGCCTATTTCCCAAGACTTAATCTGAACAGTGTTCTGATAACCGCTCGCACCGACTTTGAGAAATGAAATTCCGGACAGAATGGACGTTGTCGTCCAAGGTCCGTTGACGGCAAACCGGGCACGACAAGCTGGCGTTGCCGATCTATAATCCCGCGGCGGGCCTCCCGCCGTTCCACCTCAAGCGGATCAAGGAGGATCCAGGGAGGCTGTCATGACCAGGTTCCACGATGTGCGGCCACTCCGCACCGCTGAAGACTATGAGGCCGCCCGCAAGGCCATCCGTCCCTACTTCGACAAGGAGCCGGAGGCGGGCTCGCCCGAGGCCGATCACTTCGACCTGCTGGCGATGGTGATCGAGCGCTACGAAGATGAGCACTTCCCGGTTCCCGATGCCGACCCGGTGTCGGCGGTGCAGGTCGTGGTGGTTGCGAACGGCTAGGCCCCCTCGACGTTCAGCATTACCCCTCATTTCCGCTCATCCCGGCGAAACGGAGTTCGGCGCAAGCCAATGCCGGGACCCAGCCGCGTGATCTCAATGCATCCGGACGGGCTCTGATTTTGGTTTGAAGGGGCTGAACCCCAATCACTTGGCTCTGGTGGCTGGGTCCCGGCATTCGCCGGGATGAGCGGGGAAAAACGAGAGTGAATCTCGATTGGTCCGACAGCCGGCCTGACCTGGCGAGCATCGTGGGCGGCGGCTCCCGGGCTTCGGAGTTCACAAACCGGCGCCGGGACCTGACGATCCAGCAGATCAAGCGGCTGCGCGCCGAGTGGAAAATTCCAGCCGACGCCCTGATCGGCTCCTGATAGGCGCCGGGACCACGGCAAGTCCCTGTTCACCCGCCCTCGCTGCCCCGTAGCCGCTGGCCGGGACGGCGGCGCCGCGCATCAGGCCGCTTTCCATCCTCGCGCCGCCGTCCCATAACCCCGCTCATGACCGCCCGCCTGTGGGACATAACCCAGCCGCTCCGCCCCGGAATGCCAACCTGGCCGGGCGATACGCCGTTCGAGAGCGGCGGTGTCTGGAGCATGGGGCCGGGCACGCCGGTCAATGTCGGCCGCTTCAGCCAGTCGGTTCACGCCGGCACACACGGGGACGCACCGTTTCACTATGACGCCGACGGGGTGACGGCCGAGGCGGTCGATCTGCACCTCTATCTGGGTCATTGCCGCCTGATCGATGTGCGCGGGGCTGGTGAGCGAATCGAACCCGCCGACGTCTCCGGCGCCCTGGAGGGGGTTCCGGCACGGGTGCTCCTGCGCACCTACGAGGCGTTTCCGCACGGCGCCTGGGACAGCGACTTCAGGGCCATCGCGCCGGCCACCATCGACCTGCTGGCCGACCACGGGGTCCGACTGATCGGCGTCGACACCGCCTCTCTGGACCCGGAAACCTCCAAAACCATGGACGCCCACCGCCGGGTGGCGGCCCGAGGCATGGCCATTCTCGAAGGCCTGGTGCTGACCGACCCGCCGCCCGGGGACTATGAACTGATTGCCCTGCCGCTGCCGCTGGTCGGGCTGGACGCCTCGCCGGTGCGGGCCGTGTTGCGTGAGTTGAAGCCATGACCGACGCCGAAATCGCCGCCCTCGACGCCGCCGACCCGCTGGCGGCCCTGCGCGATGAGTTCGAGATCCCAGAGGGGCTGCTCTACCTCGACGGCAATTCCCTGGGCCCCCTGACAAAGACCGCGCGGCTCCGTATGCGCGAGGTCGTCGAGCAGCAGTGGGGCCACAGCCTGATCCGCGGCTGGAACGACCACGACTGGATGGGCGCCCCCCGCCGGGTCGGCGACGCCATCGCCGGGCTGATCGGGGCGGAGCCGGGCGAGGTGATCGTCGCCGACTCCACCTCGGCCAACCTGTTCAAGTTGGCCGTCGCCGCCATGCAGGCGCGCCCGGACCGCAAGATTGTGCTGTCGGAACCGGGCGACTTCCCGACCGACCTCTACATGCTCGAAGGGACCGTCCG
>JANPKF010000299.1:0-1901 GCA_031425895.1 Caulobacteraceae bacterium
CGACCCGAAGGGCGGCGGTGACCTGATGGCGCAGGCTGACCAGATGTTCGAGCGCGAAATCGACGCGAAGTCGGGCGCCGCTGGCGGTGACAAAGCTGGCCGGGTTTCGGCGGGCCTCGTCGCGCGGGTCGATGCCCAGGCGATGGGGGGAGTCGGGGGTATCGGCGGTGCGGCGGGCGACGGCGATGACGCGGGGGTCCAGCACGACGCAGCGGAGTTCGTCGCCGGTGACGTCGGTGACGGTGCGGATCCTCATTTGAGAGGGCTTGGCCTCGCCGAGGAAGTGGCTGAGCACCTCCTCCAGGATGCGAAGGGCGACGGCCTGGGCGGCGGCGCCGTGCTCGCTGGTCATGGCGATCAGGAAGTCGGTGTCGCCGATGCGCTGGAAGATATCGCCCGGCTGAAGGTGCTCGCCCATGCGGCGCTGGACATAGGCCCAGACGGCGGCCCGGTTGCGCTCCCAGCGATCACCGACCTTGTCGCGGACGGCGTCGATGCTGATGACGGTGATGGCGCCACGCGCGGCCAGCTCCGCGCCGGCCACCCGTTCAAGAACGGCGGCGACATCGGTTGCGGCGATGCGGTCGTGGGATGCTGGCTTCGTCACTGGCGACAAGGTGACGCAGCTGCGCTTAACGGCCCGTGTATATGCCCAGTCTGAGGAGGCGATATCGCTGTGGACGGTTGCGGGTATAAGGGCGGCATGAGTCCCGATCAGTCCCTTCGCTTCCAACAGGCCGAGCAGCTCCTGCGCGGCGGACGTCCCGTGGAGGCGCGCGCGGTGCTGGCGTCGCTCGGCATGGAGACGCCGACCGCGCCAAATGTCTGGTGGGCCCTGGCCAACGCCTGCCGCATGGCCGGCGATACGGTCGGCGCCGAGCGGTCCTTGCGCCACCTTGTGCGGATCGACGGCGGCCGGGCCCAGAGCTGGGTGGCGCTTGGCGAGATCATGGCCGCCGCAGGCAGGGCCGATGACGCCGAGGAGGCCTGGCAAGCGGCCTTGAAGGCCGATCCCCGGCACCCGGTCGCGGCCGCCCTGGCTGACAAGCTGGCCGGCGAGGGCAGGGGAGAGGAAGCCCTGGCGCTGCTGGCTCCGGCGATGGCGCAAGATCCGCCGGCCGGCGCCTTGGCGGCGCGGGCTCGGGTCTATCGCGCGCTTGGGCGGGTGGATGAAAGCGCGGCCGATCTGCGGGCGGCGACAGTGCTGGCGCCGGATGAGGCGCAACTTCAGTTCGAACTGGCGGTAGCCCTGGCCCGGCTGAACCGGGGGGCGGAGACGGTGACGGCCGGTCGGCGGGCCGAAGCGCTGGGCGTCCGTTCACCCGACCTTGTGCAGGTCATCGGTCATGGCGAGCGGCTGAGTGGCGATCTCGGGGCCGCCGAGGCGACGTTCCGCCAGGGCCTGCTGCAGTGGCCCGAAGATGAAGGCCTGCACCGCGAGCTTGCCGCCTTGCGCTGGAGTCTGACCGGCGACGCCGCAGAGGCGACGAGGGAAATCGACGTGGCTCTTGCCTGGCGTCCTGGCGAGCCCGGTCTGCTGGTCCTGAAAGCCCGGGTGCTTGAGTATGCCGGCGACCTGGACGCCGCGCGCGCCGTGCTGGCGGAACCGGCTCTGGATTTCGGGGCGTCTCCGCTGGTGCTCAGCGCCGCTGCCCGCCTGACCATAGCGGTCGATCCGGACGCCGCAGCCGGGCTCGCTCACCGGGCGCTCGCACGCCAACCCGACGATCCCTTCGCCCTCGCCGCCCTTGCCGAGGCGAAGCTGGCCCTGGGCGATACCTTTGGCGCCGGCCAGGCTGCCGACCATCTTCTGACGCTTGTCCCCGATGACGAGCACGGGCAGTCGATCTGCCAGCTGATCTGGCAACCGAAATACAGCGCGTCCGCATCGCCATCGTCGC
>JANPKF010000300.1:0-3491 GCA_031425895.1 Caulobacteraceae bacterium
CCTCAACGCTGTTCAGCGTTCCCCGGACGCGGCCGCCGACCTCACCGGTGGGTGGCAGGCCGCCGCCGGGCAGGCCTCCACCGGGAAGACCGCCGCCACCGCCTGGCAATGACGGAAGCTGGGCCGCCGCCGGCCCGACCAGCAGCAGGCCAAGCGCCAGGGCGCCCAGCAGGCGGCGGCGGGGACTGTCGGGATCGTGCTGCATCGCGGTCGCCTCCATACCGCCGGCCAAAACCCGCAAGGTCCATACGGGATGGGGGTTGCGAGATTGGGCGGCAGCATATCTCTTTTCCTGGGGAAGAAACGCTCCGGCTGCGTCGTTTCATCCGTGAAGAGGTGAAGTTCTTGGACCCGTTCGAACGCGGGATCGTCGATCTACTGCCGCGCCTGCGCCGATTCGCGCGGGCGTTGGCCGGGTCGTCGGCCGATGCGGACGACCTGTGCCAGATCGCCATTGAGCGGGCCCTGGCCCGGCGGAGCCAATGGACTCCCGGCACAAGACTGGACAGCTGGAGCATGCGTATCCTGAAGAACGCCTGGATCGACGAAGCCCGCAGCCGGAGTCGCAAGGCCCGGCTGTTTGACGCCCCCGAGGCAGGTGAGCGTGTGGCCGATCCGATGATTCCCGGCCCGTCCGAGCGTGACGACGCCTATGCCGTCGGCCAGGCCATGGCCCGCCTGCCCGAGGACCAGCGTCTGGCTGTCGCCCTAGTGCTGGTCGAGGGGCTGTCCTATGCGGAGGCCGCCGAGGTCATGGAGATTCCGTCCGGCACCGTGGCCAGCCGAGTGGCGCGCGGCCGCATGGGGTTGATGGCCCAATTGGAGGACGCCGTATGACCCGCGACCCCCAGATCAGTGAGGAGATGCTGATCGCCTATCTCGACGGCGAGCTGGACGAGGCCGGCATGGCGGCCATCGACGCGGCCCTGGCCGACGATCCTGTCCTGGTTGACCGTCTGGAAACGCACGCAGCCATGGCCGACCGGGTGCGGGCCGCCTACGCGCAGGTGATCGACGAGCCGTTGCCGGCCAGCCTGGCCGGTCTGATGGAGTCCGCGCCAGGCAAGGTCGTTAGACTGCCCGAGCGGCGCAAACCTCTTTCGGGCTACGCCTGGTGGGGTGCCCTCGCCGCCACTCTGGTCGTTGGGGTGATGCTGTCTGGCCGCGAACTGGCGCCGGGCAGTCAGGTCGGGGCCGGGATGGTGGCGCGTGGCGATCTGGCCAGGGCCCTGACCGTGCAGGCCAGCAACAACAGGACCGGCGATGTCGCGATCGGCCTGACCTTCAAGGACCAGGTCGGCCGCTACTGCCGCACCTTCTCGGCCAGAGAGATGTCGGGCCTGGCCTGCCGCGAGGACCAGACCTGGACGGTCGAGGTGGCCGTGCGCCAGCCGGCCAGGACGAAGACCGAGTTCCGGCAGGCGGCCAGCGAGACGCCGGCTCCGGTGCTGAACAGGGTCGATGCGCTGATCGCCGGCGAGGCCCTGGACGCCGACCAGGAGAAGGCAGCCCTGGCGGCCGGCTGGCGGTAGGCTCGCGGAGCAGGCCATCGCGTAGAGACAGGGGTTGGCGGGCGGCGGGAACTCCCCCACCATGGGTCCATGAATCTCAAAGGCAAACTGCTGAAGGGCCGCTACGTGCGGCTGGAACCGATCACCCCTGAGCACAAGGACGAGCTGCGCGGCGCCGTCGACTGTGATCCCGAGGCCTGGGAGATCATGTCGGTCAACGGCTGCGGCGAGAGTTTCGACGACTGGTGGGGCGCGCTGAAGGGCGAGACCGAGCGGGGCGAGCGGATCGGCTATGCGATCCGGCAGATCAGCGACAAGCGGGTGGTGGGGACGAGCTCCTTTCTGAATATCCGCAAGCTGCACAAGGGCGTCGAGATCGGCTCGACCTTCCTGCACCCCGACGTGCGGTCGGGGCCGGTGAACCCCGAGAGCAAGCGGCTGCTGCTGGGCCAGGCGTTCGACGCCGGGGCCATCCGGGTCGAGTTCATGATCGACGAGCGCAATGCCCGCAGCCAGGCGGCGGTCGAGAAGCTGGGCGCCACCCGCGAGGGGACGCTGCGCAACCACAAGATCACCTGGACGGGCCATGTCCGCGACACCGTGGTGCTGTCGATCACCGACGACGACTGGCCGGCGGTGCGCGACCGCCTGGATTTCCGGCTGAAGTCGACCTACCCGGCCTAGCGGACGCGCTTGAAGCGCCACTCGATCCGTTTGGCGGCGCCGTTCACCCTGCCCTCGATGGCGGCGCAGAGGTCAGCCTCGCACTGGCGGTAGATGACCCGCCGGGGGAAGTCGTGCGCCAGGTTCTCGAACACGACCTCGCCGTCGCCGACGGTCGTGGCCGGGAAGGTGGTCGGCGGCTGGCCGGGCAGGATGGCGGTGAAGGCGATCACGCCGTCCTTCTCGTCGAGCCGCATGAACTCGATCGCCGCCTTGCCGCCGCGCACCGTGCGGTTGACGCCCGGCATCACCCCGCCATCGGCCGGGAGCCAGGTCTCGGTGACGGTGCGGTCGCCCTTCACCTCGCGCCACTCGCCTACCAGCCAGGCCACATCCTGCAGCGACCGGGTCTGGGCGAACGCCGGCGTGGCGGCCAGCAGGGCGGCGGCGAAGATCAGTGCGCGCATGTCAGGCCCCCTTGCGACGGGCGCGGAAGAAGCCGCGCAGCATATCCGAACTCTCCTGCGCCAGCACCCCGCCGGTCACGGTCGGCCGCCAGTGGCAGGTCGCGCCCTCGAAGAAGCGGGGGCCGTTGACCACCGCGCCGCCCTTGGGGTCTTCGGCCCCGAAGACGACGCGGCCGAGGCGGGCGTGGCTGATGGCGCTGGCGCACATGGCGCAGGGCTCCAGGGTGACGATGAGGGTGAGGGCGGTGAGGCGGTAGTTGCCGATCTTGGCGGCGGCGCTGCGGATGGCGGCGATCTCGGCGAGGGCCGTGGGGTCGTGGCCGCCGATCGGGTGGTTGGCGCCGACGCTTACGATGTGGCCGGTGACCGGGTCCATGATCACCGCGCCGACAGGGGTCTCGCCGGCCTCGGCGGCGGCGCGGGCCTGACCCAGGGCCAGTTGCATCAGCGATTCGTCTGAGGGGAGCAAAGGGGCGACGTTCATGCTATGGGGCGTGTCCGACCGTCGGGAGACGGCCCAAGTCCTGTTTATGGAGCGGCAATCATGGCTGCGGAAGACTACGAAGACGAGCCCATGCCCTATGACGCCAGCGACAAGGTCGCGGAGGGCGCCGAGAGCGAAGGGCATGACCGGGTGGCCAAGGTGCTGGCCCGGGCCGGCGTCGGTTCGCGGCGCGAGGTCGAGCGGCTGATCGAGGCCGGGCGGGTGGCGATCAACGGCCTGCTGCTGACCACCCCGGCCATCAAGGTCGAACCCGATGACATCCTGACGGTTGACGGCGAGGTCATCGCCGGAGCCGAGGCCACGCGGGTGTTCCGCTATCACAAGCCGGTCGGTCTGGTGACCACC
>JANPKF010000301.1:0-3255 GCA_031425895.1 Caulobacteraceae bacterium
TGAATCTCGGCGTTGTAGTTCAGGTAAAGTTTGCCGCCGACGATCTTCCAATTCTGGGGATCGCCCTTGGCCGTGTAGTTCTGGGCCACGGCCCAGGCGCAGTAGCCGCCGTATTGCGGGGCGTAGGCCTTGGGGTTGGCCTTGAATTTCGCCAGGTTGGCGGCCGAGCTGAACTTCCAGGTGGCGCCATTCCACTCGGTCTGGAAGGCATCGGTTCCGCGCACCGGCTTGCCGACGGTGAAGTAGGCCACCGTGTCGTAGCCGCCGACCGCGACGTTGTTGAGGGCCGGGGTGTAGATGGCCGGCTTGGCCGCGGCGGCGAGGGTGGGGGTCATCAGCGGTCCGGCAAGGGCGAGGGCGGTCAGAACAAGGGCGATGCGTTTCATGGATGGGCTCCTTCAGGCGACCTGAACTTCGTTGGCAAACGGGGGGTCCAACGGCGTTTCGGCCAGGTGGTTGACGTAGTTGCTCATGGTCTTGAGGCCGACGGCGAGGACCACATCCAGCGCCTGGGCGCGGGTGAAGCCGGCGGCGACGAAGGTCTCGATCTCGGCGTCGGAGAGAAATCCGCGCTCGCGCACCATGCGGACGGTGAAGAGGCGGAGGGCTTCCAGGCGCGGATCCGACAGGCGGCGCCGGTCACGGACGCCGCGGATGTCCGCCTCGGGCAGGGCGGCGGCGCGGGCGCGGTGGGCGTGGGCCGGGGTGCAGTAGTGGCTATCGTGCTCGACCGAGACGGCAAGCAGGACCAGCTGCTGCTCGGCGGGGGTGAAGGTCGACTTGGCGAAGATGGCAGAGAGGGCGAAGTAGCCTTCCAGAAGCTGCGGGCTTTCGGCCATCTGGGCTGCGAGGGCGGGGACGTAGCCGACAGTCTTCTGCGCCTGTTCCAGAAACGGCTTGGAGGCGGAGGGGGCGGTCGCGCGGCTGTGGAGTTGGAAATCGGCCATGGCGACTTGGTACGCCCAGTTCTTCGGTGTGATAATCTGGGCATTGAACATATGATCTATGCCATGGCAGCATAGATCATGGACCGCCTGACCGCCCTGCGCCTGTTTCTTCGCGTCGCCGAGACCGGCAGCTTCAGCCGCGCCGCTGAGGAAGCCGGGGTCGGGCAGTCTGTGGCCAGCCGCGCCGTGGCCACCCTCGAGGCTGAGCTCGGCGGCCGTCTGATGAACCGCACCACCCGCAGCCTGGCCCTGACCGAGGCCGGTCGGAAGGTGGCGGACCACGCCCGGGCCATGGTCGCTGAGTCCGAGGCCATGGAGGCAGCGGTGCGCGGCGCCGAGCGGGAGCCGGCCGGGCTGTTGCGCGTCTCCGCGTCGGTGGCTTTCACCCGCGCCGAGCTGGCGCCCCAGGCGGGGGCCTTTTTGAACGCCTTCCCTCGCATGCGGCTCGACCTGATGGCCCGGGACGACCGCGTTGACCTGATCGCCGAGGGCGTGGACCTGGCGCTGCGGCTTGGCGAACTGGAGGACAGCCGGCTGACGGCCCTCTGGCTGGGAAACTATCCGCGCATTGTGGTGGCGGCTCCCGGCTTCGAAGAGGCGCATGGGACGGTCGACTCGCCGAGCGACCTGGCTGCGCGGCCGGCGATCAGTCTGACCAGTTCGGCGTTCGCGGCGCGGTGGCCGCTGAGCAGTGGCAAGACCAGGGTCGAGGTTGAGATCAATCCGGCCGTTCGCACGGCCAATGGCGATGTCCTGGCCGATCTGGCGCGCGGGGGGCTGGGCGCGGTTCTGGCTCCGGGCTTCCTCGTCAAAGCTGATCTGGAAGCCGGGCGTCTGGTTCGTCTGCTGCCAGACTGGAGCGCGCCGCCGCTCGGGCTGTGGGCGGTCTGGCATGGCCGCAGCCTGCCGCGAAAGGCGCGGGTGTTCCTTGATTTCGTCGCCGCGCGACTGGCCGTCGACTGAGCAATCAAACGGGTGTTTGCATCCGTCCCCGGGCTGTGCTTCACCCAAGGAGAGCCGCGTCGTCAGAAACGGGCCAGCCTGACCAATTGACGAGGAAATCAAACGATGACCGACGCCCCCGCGTCCTCCTGGCCCGCCATGTCCATCCAGCAGGCCCATGCCCTCCTCACAGCGCCCGGAGCGCCGTGCGAGATGGAGGAGGTGGTCATCCGGGGCATCCCGACCCGCACCTGGAAGAACGTCCCGGCGACCCTGCGCGACACCCTGGTCGCCGCCCGCGCTCACGGTGAGAAGATCTTCCTCGTTCACGAGAACGAGCGGGTCAGCTTTGAAGCCTTTTATCGGGCGACCGTGACCTTCGCCGAGGCGCTGAAGGAAAAGGGCATCTCCAAGGGCGACCGGGTGGCGATCGTCATGCGCAACCTGCCCGAATGGCCGGTGGCCTTCTATGCGGCGATGAGCCTGGGCGCCATCGTCACCCCGCTGAACGCCTGGTGGACGGGCGCCGAGCTGGAATACGGGCTCACCGATTCGGGGACCAAGGTCGCGGTCATGGACGTCGAGCGCTTCGACCGCCTGGCCGAGCATCTGCCCAACTGCCCCGACCTGACCCACGTGTTCGTCAGCCGCATGGTTGACGAGGTGACCCATCCCTATGTGACCAAGGTCGAAGAGGTTCTGGGCGAGCCGAACGGCTGGCAGGACCTGCCCGAGATCGCCCTCTGCGGCGTGGAACTTGGCCCGGAAGACGACGCCACCATCTTCTACACCTCGGGCACCACGGGCAAACCGAAGGGCGCCCTGGCCACCCACCGCAACATCAACTCCAACATCATGTCGTCGGGCAGCAGCGCCGCTCGCAGCTTCCTGCGGCGGGGCGAACAGCCGCCGGTCGCCGATCCGGACGCGCCGCAAAAGGCGATGATGATCTCGGTGCCCTTCTTCCACGCCACCGGCTGTTTCGCGGTGCTGAACCCGGTGATGTTCGGCGGCGGCAAGATCGTCATGATGCGCAAATGGGACGCCGAGCTGGCCATGCAGCTGATCGAGCGCGAGAAGGTCACCGCCGCCGGCGGCGTGCCGACCATCGCCTGGCAGTTGATCGAGCATCCGGCCCGCGAGAAGTACGACCTCTCCAGCCTGGAAAGCGTCTCCTACGGCGGCGCCCCGAGCGCGCCGGAACTGGTCCGCAAGATCAAGGAAACCTGGCCCAATTCCGCCCCCGGCAACGGCTGGGGGATGACCGAGACCAGCGCCACGGCCACCCAGCACGGGGCCGAGGACTATGAGCACCGCCCGACCAGCTGCGGTCCGGCCGTGGCCGTCACCGATCTGAAGATCATGA
>JANPKF010000302.1:0-3239 GCA_031425895.1 Caulobacteraceae bacterium
GGTCGCCGAGGTGGTGACGAGCACCCGGGCCGAGGCCTTGAAGTCGGGAGAGGTGGTCGGCCAGGCCGTCGAGGCGATGGGCCAGATCGAGTCGTCGAGCGGAGAGATCTCCCAGATCATCGGTGTCATCGACGAGATCGCCTTCCAGACCAATCTGCTGGCGCTCAATGCGGGCGTCGAGGCGGCGCGGGCCGGCGACGCGGGCAGGGGTTTCGCCGTGGTCGCCTCGGAAGTGCGGGCCCTGGCCCAACGCTCCGCTGACGCGGCGCGTCAAATCAAGACCTTGATCACCGCGTCCAGCCAGCAGGTCGGTCATGGCGTAAAGCTGGTCGCCGAGACCGGTGAGGCGCTCAAGCGTATCATCACCCGGGTCGAGGAGGTCGATGGTCTGGTTTCTGAAATCGCCGCTTCATCCCGCGAGCAGGCGACCGGCCTCAACGAGATCAATACGGCCGTTAACGAGATGGATCAGGTTACCCAGGCCAATGCCGGCATGGTGGAACAGGCCAGCGGCGCCAGCCGGTCGCTGATGAGCGAAACCAACACCCTCAACGAGCTGGTCGCCACGTTCACGATCGGCGGCATGTCCGCCGTCGCGGAGGCCAACCGCTATATCGAGGCCTCCCCCGCCCGCCATTCACCTGCACGTTCGGCCAGCTTCTCAAGGCCGGCCCTGACGAGAGGCGGCGCCGCGCTGGCCATGGCGGCCCCGGCGGACGAGTGGCAGGAGTTCTGACCGCCGACTCGCCTCGCCTGGGGTTCCGCGCCATATAGGTCGCATGCGCGCCCTCCTTGCCGCCCTTGCCGGGCTGTTCCTTCTGGTCTCCCCTGCCTGGGCGGCTCCGGTCGATACCGGCCACCTGACGATCGAGCTGGTCGCCCAGGACGCCAGCGTGGCGCCGGGTACGACCGCCTACGTCGCCCTGCGCCAGAACATCGACAAGGACTGGCACACCTACTGGCGCAATCCCGGCGACAGCGGCGAGCCGCCGAAACTAACCTGGACCCTGCCGGCCGGCTGGACCGCCGGCGAGTTCGTCTGGGCGACGCCGAAGACCCTGCCGTTCGGGCCGCTGACCAACTACGGCTATTCGGGCGAGGTCATCCTGCCGGTTCCGATCTCGGTTCCGGCGAGCGCCAGGCCGGGTCCGGTCACGCTCGAGGCCGTGGTCGACGTGCTGGTCTGCGAGAAGATCTGCATTCCCGAGACCGGCAAGGTTTCGATCACGCTCACCGTCGCCGACGGGGCGCCGAAACCGGACGCCCGCTGGGGGGCGGCCGTGGCGGGCGCCCTGGCCGCCGCGCCCAAGCCGGCGGGTCTGACGGCGAGCTTCCAGAACGGCAAGGCCCTGACCCTGACCGTGGCCGGCGGACCGCTGAAGGGCGCCGACATGACCGGCGCCTGGTTCTTTCCCTTTCAGCCGACCGTCCTCGATCACGCCCAGGCCCAGACCGCCGAGCGGGGCAGTGACGGCCTGACCCTGACCCTGCCACCGGGCTACGCCTTCCAGGCGGGCAAGCCGCCGGCCGTGATGGACGGGGTGCTGGTGGTCGGTGACAAGGCCTATGAGATTTCCGCCGCGCCGGGCCCCGCCCCGGCCGGTGTGTCGGGTCTGGGACCGCCCGGGGCAAAGGGCGGGGCCGCCTCCGCGCCGAAGGCCGGTCTGTTGATCGCCGCCCTGACCGCCTTTCTCGGCGGGCTGATCCTCAACCTGATGCCCTGCGTCTTCCCGGTGCTGTCGATGAAGGCCGCCTCGCTGGCCGGCCATGCGCACGAGAGCCGCGCCGCCCGCCGACAAGGCCTGGCTTACGGCGCCGGGGTGGTGGCGACCTTCCTGATCCTGGCCGGCGTTCTGATCGCCCTGCAACTGGCCGGCCAGCAGGTCGGCTGGGGCTTCCAGCTGCAGTCTCCGCCCGTGGTCGGGGTGCTGGGCCTCCTGATGCTGGCCGTGGCCCTCAACATGTCCGGCGTCTTCGAGATCGGGACCAGCGTCCAGGGGGTCGGGTCCGGCCTTGCCCGGCGCGGCGGCCTGGCCGGGGCCTTCTTCACCGGCGTGCTGGCCGTGGTCGTTGCCAGTCCCTGCACTGCGCCCTTCATGGCGGGCGCGCTGGGCTTCACGATCGGCCAGCCACCGATCGTCGTGCTGGCCGTGTTCCTGGCGCTGAGCCTGGGCTTTGCGGCGCCCTTCGTGGCCCTGGCCTTTGCGCCCGGCCTGCTGCGGCGGCTGCCCAAACCGGGCGCCTGGATGGACACCCTGCGCAAGGTGCTGGCCTTCCCGATGTACGGGGCGGCGGCCTGGCTGCTTTGGGTGCTGTCGCAGCAGACCGATGCGGCCGGCCTGGCCCTGGCCCTCATGGGCCTGCTCACCGGCGCCTTCGCCCTGTGGCTCTGGGGTCTTGGCGCGAAGCTGTGGCGGCAGGCGCTTGCTGTTCTCCTTCTGATCGGGGCCGTGGCCCTTGTGTTGCAACCGGGATCGGCGGCGCCGACCAGGGCGGGTGAAACCGCCTCGGCCGCCGCCCTGCCGTCCGAGGCCTGGTCCCCTGCGCGGGTCGCGGCGCTGCGGGCCGAAGGCCGGGTGGTGTTCGTCAACTTCACCGCCGCCTGGTGCGTCAGCTGCCAGGTCAACGACAAGGTGGCCCTGTCGACTACGCAGGTGGCCGAGGCCCTGAAGTCTTCGAACGGCGTCTACCTGAAGGCCGACTGGACCAACCGCAATGCCGAGATCGCCGCCGCCCTGGCCGAGCATGGCCGGGCCGGGGTGCCGCTCTATCTCGTCTACGGCCCCGGCGCCGAAAAGCCGCAGATCCTGCCTCAACTGCTGACGCCCGGCATGGTCGCCGAGGCGCTGGACAAAGCCGCCAAGCCCAAAACCTAGCCAAGGGAGCTGACCGCCATGACCCTGACCCGCCGCTCGACACTCGCCGCCGCCCTCGCGCTTCCCGCGCTGGGCCTGCCCACGCTCGCCCTGGCCAAGGCCGCGCCGTCCTTCTCGGTCAAGGACATCGACGGGAAGGTGCGCTCCCTGTCCGAATTCAAGGGCAAGGTCGTTGTCCTGGAGTGGGTCAACGAGGGCTGCCCCTATGTGAAGAAGCACTACAGCGGCAACATGCAGGGGCTGCAGGTCTCGGCTGTGCGGGACGGCGCGGTCTGGCTGACCATCTGCTCATCGGCCAAGGGCGAGCAGGGCCACTGGTCCGATGCCGCCGCCGCCAGGAGCTGGATGACGGCCAAGAGCTGG
>JANPKF010000303.1:0-1696 GCA_031425895.1 Caulobacteraceae bacterium
CATTAAACCCCTGCTGTGGATCGCCGGCGCCTTCTTCGCGACCGGGTTTCTGGGCTATCTGGCGATCGGGCTGAATTCCCTTCCGGGCTAGAGCCCGACGCCGGTTGAGCCGAAACCGCCGGCGCCCCGCGCCGTCTCTTCCAGACTGTCCACCGGCGCCCACTGCGCCTGCACGACCGGCGCGATGACCAGCTGGGCGATGCGATCGCCGCGGCGGATGACGAAGTCCTCCTCACCCAGATTGATCAGGATCACCTTCACCTCGCCCCGGTAGTCGGCGTCGATGGTGCCGGGCGTGTTCAGGCAACTAACTCCCCACTTCGCGGCCAGGCCCGAGCGCGGCCGGACCTGGGCTTCGAAACCGGGCGGCACGGCGAAGCTGAGGCCGGTCGGGACCATGGCCCGGGCCATCGGAGCCAGGGTCAGGGGCGCGTCTTCAGGCACGGCGGCGCGCAGGTCCATGCCGGCGGCGAGGGCAGTCTCATAGGCGGGCAGCGGCAGGCCCTGGGCATGGGCCAGCTGAACGACGGGTATGGTGGGGGTCACGTAAGATCCTTGGCGATACGTTGGGCGATCTTCATCGCCACCTCATCCTTGCCGGCGCGCTCCCAGCGCTCGACGCCGGCCTTGCTGACGATCATCACCGCGTTCTCGGTCCCGCCCATGACGCCCGGCTGGGTGACGTCGTTGGCGACGATCCAGTCGCAGCCCTTGCGGGTCAGCTTGGCCCTGGCGTGCACCTCGACATCGTTGGTCTCGGCCGCGAAGCCGACGACGATCTTCGGCCGCCTGGGCGTGTGGGCGGCCAGGGTGGCGAGGATGTCGGGGTTCTCGACCAGGGTGAGGACGGGCGGGCCGTCCTTGCCCTTTTTCAGCTTGATGCCGAAGGCCTCGTCGGGGCGCCAGTCGGCGACGGCGGCGACGCAGACGGCGGCGTCGGCCGGCAGGGCTGCCTGGCAGGCGGCCAGCATCTCGCGGGCGCTCTCGATATCGACGCGGGTGACGCCGGCCGGGGTCGGCAGGCTGACCGGGCCGGCGACCAGGGTGACCCGCGCCCCAAGCCGCGCCAGGGCGCCGGCGATCTCGAAGCCCTGCCGGCCGCTGGAGCGGTTGGTCAGGACGCGCACAGGGTCGAGCGCCTCGGCCGTCGGCCCGGCGGTGACCAGCACATGCCTGCCCTTCAGCGGCCCGCCTTCGAGCAGGCCGAGGATGGCGTTGAAGATGGCGGCCGGCTCGGCCATGCGGCCCTCGCCGAACTCGCCACAGGCCATGGCGCCTTCGTCCGGGCCGACGAAGGACACGCCGTCGGCTTTCAGGGTCGCAACGTTGCGGCGGGGGGCGGCGTGGTCCCACCTCCGCACATTCATGGCCGGCGCCATCAGCACCGGCTTGTCGGTGGCCAGCAGGGTGGTGGAGGCCAGGTCTCCGGCCAAGCCATTGGCCGCCTTGGCGATCAGGTCGGCGGTCGCGGGAGCCACCACCACCAGGTCGGCCGAGCGCGACAGCTGGATGTGGCCCATCTCGGCCTCGTCGGTCAGGGAGAACAGCTCGTCATAGACCTTGTCCTCGGCCAGCGAGCCCAGCGACAGCGGCGTGACGAATTCCGCGCCGGCCCTGGTCAGGATCGGCCGCACGCCAATCCCGGCCTTGCGCAGCAGGCGCGTCAGCTCCAGCGCCTTGTAGGCCGCGATCCCGC
>JANPKF010000304.1:0-12644 GCA_031425895.1 Caulobacteraceae bacterium
CAGCGCCCCGAAGATGCGCGAAGACACGCCCGGATGGTCCGGCAGGCCGAACAGGGTGACCTTGGCCTCGTCGCGGCTGTAGGCCACGCCGCTCACGATCCGCTTTTCCACGATATCCTCCTCGTCGCACAGGATGGTGCCCTGGCCGGGCGCCTCCCCGGGCTCGACAAAACTAGAAAGCACCCGCACCGGCACCCGGTGGGCCATGGCCATTTCGACCGACCGCGTCTGCAGCACCTTGGCGCCGAGCGAAGCCATTTCCAGCATTTCCTCGTAAGAGATGCGGGCCAGGCGGCGGGCCTTGCTCTCGATGCGCGGGTCGGTGGTGTAGACCCCGTCCACGTCGGTGTAGATGTCGCAGGCCGCCCCCAGCGAGGCGGCGATGGCCACGGCGCTGGTGTCCGAACCGCCCCGACCGAGGGTGGCGATGCGGCCATCCCTGGTGACGCCCTGGAAGCCGGCGATGACGGCGATCTGGCCGCCGTCCATGGCAGCGCCGAGCGCTTCGGGCGGAATCTCCTCGATGCGCGAGCGGCCGTGGGCGTCGTCGGCGATGATCGGGATCTGCCAGCCCATCCAGGAACGGGCGTTGAGGCCCATGTTGCGCAGGGTCATCGCCAGCAGGCCGGCGGTCACCTGTTCGCCGCTGGCGACGACCACGTCGTACTCGTCGTCGGACGGGGGCAGCCCCTGCGCGGCGGCGCCGGCGCCGTCGGTCCAGGCAACCAGTTCGTTGGTCTTGCCGGCCCTGGCCGAGACCACGACGGCGATGCTCTTGCCGGTCGCGACTTCAGCCGCCACCAGCCGCCCGACGCGGCGGATGCGCTCCAGGTCGGCCACCGAGGTGCCGCCGAACTTCATGACCAGCCGTGACAAGCTGAAATCCCCGCTCGAGAACAAGTTCTTGCCCCGCGCGGCGATGGAATTCCGTCATCCGCGCAAGGAGCCGCCTTCTAGCGAGCCAAACGCGGCGCCGCAATGCGCGGATCGTCAATTTGGTCTGCAGACGGGACAAGCCGCGCCCATCGCACTAGATATGAGCCCATGGACAGCGTCGCCCCTACCCTGACCCACAGCATCGACCCGGAAGACGTCGAGCGCTTCAGCCGCATCGCCGCCGAATGGTGGGACCCCAAGGGCAAGTTCGCCCCGCTGCACAAGTTCAACCCTGTCCGGCTGTCCTTCATACGCGATCTGGCCCTCAGCCATTTCAACCGCGACCCCTGCTCGCGCCGCCCTTTCGAGGGGTTGAAGCTGCTCGACATCGGCTGCGGCGGCGGCCTGCTCAGCGAGCCGATGAGCCGGCTGGGCTTCAACGTGATGGGCGTCGACGCCTCGCCCCGCAACATCGGAACGGCCAGCACCCACGCGGCCGAACAGGGCCTGACCATCGACTATCGCGCCAGCACCGCCGAACAGCTGGAGGCTGATGGCGCGGGTCCCTTCGATGTCATCCTCAACATGGAAGTCATCGAACATGTCGCCGACCCCGGCGAGTTCCTGCGCACCTGCGCCCGTCTGCTGGCCCCGGAAGGGGTGATGATTGTCGCCACCCTCAACCGCACCCTCAAGGCGCTGGCCCTGGCCAAGGTCGGCGCCGAGTACGTCCTGCGCTGGGTGCCGGCGGGGACCCACGACTGGAACAAGTTCCTCAAGCCCCAGGAACTGCGCGGCTTCCTCGAAGGCCATCCGTTCGAGATCGAGGGGCCCTTCGGCGTGACCTACAATCCGCTCTCCGGCCGCTGGGACCGCTCGGCCGACAGCGACATCAACTACATGATGACGGTCACCCGCTCGGTGTGACGGCCGTCACGGGCTGACCCGCGAAAGCGAGACATCCTGCGCCGGTCGAAGGAAACAAGGCGAAACCGGACCAGGGTCTTCCCCGAGCCCTAGTTCAACTCTTCCTTCTTCGGGGGTGCGGGTGGCAAGGGGGCTACGCGCACCCCGTCTTCTATCAGGGCGGTGACCTCCTTGGGTGAGGCCTCGCCGTAGATGCCGCGCTCCTCGGATTTGCCCTCGTGGATGGCGCGGGCTTCCCTGGCGAAGGTGTCGCCGACGTAGTCGAAGTTGTCCTCGACATGGGCGCGGACGGCCTGCTGCGCCTGCATCATCATCTCGCGCGTCTGAGGATCGAGGTCGGGCGAACCCCGCCGCTTCGTCCCCGATACGGCCGGCGCCATGATCTGCTTCTTGACGTCACGCGCGCCGCAGACGGGGCAGTCCACCAGCCCGCGCGTGGCCTGGTCGTCATAGTCGGAAGAGGAACCGAACCAGCCTTCGAACTCATGGCCGGCCGCGCAGACGAGGGCGTATTTTATCATGCGCCGGGGCCCGTGAAGGCGCGGGCGTTCTTCAGGGCCGGGATGGCGGCGCGGGCCTTGTCGGCCAGGGCGGGGTCGATGTCGACCAGCAGGACGCCGGGCTCGTCGTGGTCGAGTTGGCCCAGAATTTCGCCCCAAGGGCCGATGGCGATGGAGTGGCCCCAGGTGCCGCGGCCGTCTTCGTGGAATCCGCCTTGCGCGGCGGCGAGGATGAAGCTGCCGGTCTCGATGGCCCGGGCGCGGAGCAGGATTTCCCAGTGCGCCTCGCCGGTCGGGCGGGTGAAGGCGGCCGGGACGGTGATGACCTTGACGCCGGCCGTGGCCAGGGCGCGGTACACGGCCGGGAAGCGCATGTCGTAGCAGATGGTCAGGCCCAGCGGCCCGAACGGCGTTGCGGCCGCCACGGCTCGGTCGCCGGGGGTGTAGACCTCGGACTCCCGCGCCGTCTCGCCGGTCGGCAGGTCGACGTCGAACATGTGCAGCTTGTCGTAGGTGGCGACGACCGCCCCGTCCGGCCCGATCAGCATCTGACGGTTGGCCGCCTGGCCGTCCTCGCGCAGCACCAGGGCCGAGCCGATGGAGAGCCAGACGCCGAGTTCACGGGCCAGATCTCGCAGGCCCTGGACGACGAGATCGTCCTGCGGAGCCTTGAGCGCCGGCAGCAGGGTGGCGCGGTCCTTCTGCAGGACGTTGGTCCCCTCCGGCGTGATGATCAGTTGCGCGCCGCCCGCGGCCGCCTCGCGCACCAGCGGCGCGACATGGGCCAGGGCGGCCTCATGTGTCGCCGGTGTGCAGGTCTGGACCAGGGCGGCGCGGAAACTCATGCCTGCAGCATCTCGTCCAGCTTGCCGGACCGGTCGAGGGCCATCAGGTCGTCACAGCCGCCGATGTGCTTTCCGTCGATGAAGATTTGCGGGAAGGTCGAGCGGCCCGACTTTTCCATCATCTCGTTGCGCAGCTTGGGATCCATGCCGGCTTCGATCTCCTCGAAGGCGACGTCCTTCTCGTTCAGCAGGGCGACGGCGCGGCTGCAGTAGCCGCAGAAGGGACGGGTGTAGATAACGACATCAGCCATGAGGGATCCAATACGGGAAGTTTGGTTGGTTATGTAGTCTTCAGCGCCCTGGATTTCACCCGGGCGATCACCAGCAGCGACACCTGCGTCGCCCCGGCGGCCTTGAGGGCCCGGGCGCAGGCGTCGGCGGTGGCCCCGGTGGTCAGGACGTCGTCGACCAGCAGGATGCGCCGGCCCTCGATCTGACGGCGACGCGAAGGAGGAACAGCGAAGGCCCCCGCCACGTTCCGCCGCCGGCCGGAAGCGGTGCGCCCGCCCTGGGTGGCGGTCTGGCGTGGCCGGGTCAGGGCGTCGGGCAGATAGACAAGACCCGTGTCGCCGGCGAGCCGTCGCGCCATCTCGGCCGCCTGATTGTAGCGCCGCGACAGCAGCCGCCAGCGGTGCAGGGGCACCGGGACCAGGGCATCCGCCTCCGCGATCAGCTCGCGCCCGGCCCGGGACAGCCAGCGGGCGAACAGCGGGGCCAGGTCCGTCCGGTCGCCGTGCTTGAGCTGCAGGATCGGCTCGCGGCTGTGTTCGTCATAGAGGCAGGCGGCGCGGGCCCTGTGGAAGACATGGGGTTTGGCCTCGCAGGCCGGACAACGGCCGATCATGGCGTACTCGGCCGGCATGCCGCAGCCATCGCAGACAGGCTCCTCGACGAAGACGATGCGGCTCCAGGTTTCGGCCGGGATGCCGCCGGACTGGGCCGGCGAGCCGTCCAGCGCCGTCGCCGGCAGAATGAGGTCGAGCGCGCGGCGACCGAATGCGCTAAGGGCGGGACCGGGCCGCCACCTTGCCTTCGGACCTTCCACCGTCATGACCGCCCCGCCCGTCCTGTTCGACCGCGCCCTGCACCGCCGGCGCCTGGATCGCGCCGCCGCGTCATACGACACGGCCGGCTTCCTGAAATCCCGCGCCGCCGCCGACGCCGTCGACCGCCTGGACGCCATCCTGCGACGGTTTCCGCTGGCCGTCGACCTCGGGGCCCGCACCGGAGCTTTCGCGGAGGCGCTGAAGGACAGCGACGCGGCCGGCAAGATCGATACCCTGATCGAGACCGACCTCTCCACCGCCATGCTCACCGGCCGGCCGGGCCTGCGCCTGGTGGTCGACGAGGAGCGGCTGCCCTTCGCCGCCGAAAGTCTCGACCTCGTCGTCTCGACCCTGGCCATGCACTGGACCAACGACCTGGTCGGAGCCCTCGTGCAGATCCGCCGGGCGCTGAAGCCCGACGGCCTGTTCATCGGCGCCTTCCTGGGCGGCGCCACCCTGACCGAGCTGCGCCAGTGCCTGCTGGAGGCCGAGGCCGAGATCAGCGGCGGGGCGCATCAGCGGGTCTCCCCCTTCGCCGACGGTTTCGACGGCGCCGGCCTGTTGCAGCGGGCCGGGTTCGCCCTGCCGGTCAGCGATGTCGACCGGGTCAGCGTTCGCTATTCGCACCCCCTGTCCCTGCTGAAGGACCTGCGGGCCATGGGCGAGACCAGCGTGCTGGTCGATCGGTCGCGCAAACCCTTGGGCCGCAAGGTGCTGTTCCGTGCGCTCGACCTCTATCAGCAGCGGTTCGCCGGGGCCGACGGCAAGGTCAGCGCCACGTTTGAGATCATCACCGTCACCGGCTGGGCGCCGCACGAGAGCCAGCAGAAGCCGTTAAAGCCCGGCAGCGCCAAGGTGCGGCTGGCCGACGCGCTGAAGACCACCGAGCGCAGCGCCGGCGAAAAACCTACGCCGTAAGCCGACGCTATCGAAGCGGCCCCATTATAACATCCGGAGGCTCACCAAGTCTTTGAAATTGCGTGCCTTCTGCGTAGGCCCAGGCGCTGTGGATGTAGCCCGGGGCGTAGCCTGGTCTGTAGGTCGGTTGTCGCTGAATGTAGGTCGGCGGGAGCCCGGGCGAGGCTACAGGAGGCTGGTCTCGGTCCGTCGGTCGCCCGCGCGAGGCCTCAAAGTCGATGAATATGTCTAGACATATTCAAACGTACCCGAAAATCTCTATTCAGATCAAAGGGTTGTCAGATCGCCGCGTCGATGGCGGCGGAGACGGAGTTCATCACCCCGGTGGTCTTGTTGCCGAAGGCGGTGACCGAGGTGACGATGACCAGGAAGACCAGGGCGGCGATCAGGCCGTATTCGATGGCGGTCGCGCCGCTCTCGTTGGCCCAGAAGGCTTTCAGACGAAGTCGCAGAGCCATGCGACCAGCGGAGCGTCCGCCGGCGGCATCGGATAGTCCTGGAGTTGTTGGGGTTTTACCCACGCCAGAGCCTCATGTTCCTTCGCCGTGACGACCCCGTCCCAGCGTCTCAGCAGGAACAATGGCATGAGGAGGTGAAACGAATCATAACTGTGGGATGCAAAAACGAAGGGGGCCAGGCAGGCGGCCTTGACGTCGATGTCGAGCTCTTCCTTCAGCTCGCGGATGATGCACTCTTCGGGCGTTTCGCCAGGCTCGACCTTGCCGCCCGGAAACTCCCACAGGCCGGCCAGCTGCTTGCCCGCCGGACGCTGGCAGATCAGCACCCGGCCATCGGCATCGATGAGGGCGGCGGCGACGACGAGGACGGTTGGCTTCATGGCATCTGCACTACCGGCTATCGCGGCCGGATGGAATCATTCGACCTCGCCAGCCGGTCGATTCCTTGCTTGGCGCGCGTCCGGGCGGCGGAACCGCAGACACTTCCGCCTGACGCGCTTGGACAGCCGCATTTAGGCCACGCCAGACCATCAGGGGAGGCGACAGGGGCGCATCGTCTGGTATGGAGGCCCCAACCACAGGGAGCCTTCGAATGTCGCAGCTGAGCCTTACCCGCTGGAACATCGCCTTCGGCGGCGGCGCGCCGCTGGTCGTCATCGCCGGTCTCAATGTCATCGAGGACCTGGAGCTGGCGCTGCATACGGGCCGGACGCTGAAGGCCATCTGCGCCGATCTGGGCCTGCCCTATGTGTTCAAGGCCAGCTACGACAAGGCCAACCGCTCGTCGCTGAAGAGCTATCGCGGGCCGGGGCTGAAGAAGGGCCTGGAGATCCTGGCCGAGGTGAAGGCGCAGCTGAATGTGCCGATCGCTACCGACATCCATACGCCCGAGGAATGCGAGCCGGTGGCCGCCGTGGCCGACCTGGTGCAGATCCCAGCCTTCCTCTGCCGGCAGACCGACCTGGTGGTCGCCGCCGCGCGCGCCACACAGGCGGCCGGCGGCCTGCTGCATGTGAAGAAGGGCCAGTTCCTGGCGCCCTGGGACTGCAAGAACATCCTCGACAAGGTCAAGGAAGCGACCGGCGGGGCGGATCTAACTATCCTGTGTGAGCGCGGCAATTCGTTCGGCTACAACAACCTGACCGTCGATATGCTGGGCATCGGCGAGATGCAGAAGCTGGGCGTGCCGGTGACCATCGACGCGACCCATGCGGTGCAACTGCCCGGCGCCGATCCGCGCACGGGCGGCGCCTCCACCGGTGGGCGGCGGGACGGGGTGCCGATCATCGCCAAGGCGGCGATCGCGGCCGGGGCCGACGGCGTGTTCCTGGAATTCCACCCGGAGCCGGACAAGGCGCTGTGCGACCCGCTGAGCTGTTTGCCGCTGGACGGGGCGGCGGGGTTGTTGAAGACGTTGAAGGGGATTCACCAGCTGGTGAATTAGGCAGAACCCTTCTCCCCTTGGGGGAGAAGGGAGACTATGAGCGATAATCGCCGTTGATCGCCACGTACTGCTTGGTCAGATCACAGGTCCAGATCACCGCGTGACCACGGCCGACGCCGACGTCGATGCTGACCTCCAGCTCCTGCTTCTTCATGTAGGCGCTCATCTTCGCCTCTGAGTAGTTGGCCGCCACCATGCCGTCGTGGGCGGCCATCAGCTTGCCGAACTGGACGCTCATCTTGTCGCGGTTGACCGGCTCGTCGGCGCGGCCGACGGCCATGACGATGCGGCCCCAGTTGGCGTCCTCGCCGGCGAAGGCGGTCTTGACCAGCGGGCTTTCGGCCACCGTCCGGGCGATCTTGCGGGCCGAGGCGTGGCTTTCAGCGCCGGTGACGTTGATCTTGACGAACTTGGTCGCCCCCTCCCCGTCCCGGACCAGCTGCAGGGCGAGGTCGAGCAGCACCGCCTCCAGCTTCTCGCGGAAGTCGGCCAGGCGCTTGTCGCCAGCCCGGTGGATCTTGGGCGCGCCGGACTGGCCGGTGGCGAACAGCAGCAGGGTGTCGTTGGTGGACCGGTCGCCGTCGACGGTGACGGCGTTGAAGGTGGTGCGGGCGTAGAGGCTGACCAGCGTCTGCAAGGCGCCGGGCGCGATGGCCGCGTCGGTGGCGACGAAGGCCAGCATGGTGGCCATGTCCGGCGCGATCATGCCCGAACCCTTGGCGATGCCGGCGATGCGCACCTTGACGCCGTCGATGGTCGCCGTCGCCTGTGCCCCCTTGGGGAAGGTGTCGGTGGTCATGATGGCGGCGGCCGCGTCGGACCAGCCGTCGGCATGCAGCCTGCTCTCGATCTCGGCCAGCTTGCTGGTGATCCTGGCGTCGTCGAGCAGAACGCCGATGACGCCCGTCGAGGCCATCATCACGTCACGCTGGCGGCAGTCAAAGCGCTTGCCGACCGCGGTGGCAACCCGGCGCACGGCATCGGCGCCGGGCTTGCCGGTGAAGCTGTTGGCGCAGCCGGCATTGACCACCAGGGCTCGCACGTCGGCCCCCTTGGAGGTGGTCAGCTGGCGCTTGCACCAGTCGACCGGCGCCGAGCCGACGCCATGGCGGGTGAAGACGCCGGCGGCGCTGGTGCCTTCGGCAAAGCGCATGATCAGGAGGTCTTCCCGTTCGTGCTTGTAGAAGCCGGCCCGGGTCGTGGCGATCTCCACCCCGGCCACCGGGGCGATCTTCGGGAACGGCACGGCCAGCGGCGAGACCGCCAGTCCCGGCTTGCCGGGCGCGGCCGGCTCGGCGGCCTTGGCGGGCGCGGCCTCCTTCGGCGTGCGCTTCAGGGCCGCGCGGATCGGTTCGATGGCGCGCTCGACGGCCTGGCCGACCGCCTCCACCGGTTTGGAGGCGGCCTCGAGGGCCATGGCGGGCAGATCCTTGGCGGAGGTGGTCTTCTTGTCGGTCATTGTTTCGGCGGCACGGGAGCGGGAACAGCGGCGGGCGCGGCGGTCGGCGGTGGGGCCAGCGGTAGAGTCGCGCCAGGCGCCGGCGGGGGCGCGTTGGCCGGCTCGCTGGGGGCGCCGGGCACGCGCTGGCCACGGGGAATGAGGGTCTCGACCTTGGCGCCGCCACGCAGCTTTTCCAGCAGGTCGCGGATCTGTCCGTAGGTGAGGAAGCGGACGATGTGCGGCCGCGCCACGTCCAGGGTCAGCGGCTGTTCGGGCCGGCGCTCGTCGACCTTGACCACCGCCCAGCCGCCCTCGACCGCGAACGGCCCGACCAGGGCGCCCGGCTGGGCATCCTTCAGCGCGACCTGGTAGGCGGGCGGCATGACGTCCAGCGGGAAGAAGCCGCCGAAATCGCCGCCGTTGAAGCGGGTGGCGCTGTCGGTCGACCGCTCCATGGCGAGGCCCTCGAAGGGCCGGCCGGCGGCGATCAGACGCTTGATGTCGGCGGCGGCCTCCGGGCTGCCGACGACGATCTGGCGGGCCTTGAACTGTTCCGAATTGGTCGCGAGGTCCTGTTGCTCGCGGTACATTTTCTGGATGTTCTCTTCGGTGACGCCCTTCTCGACGAAACTTTCGACAACCATGTCGGCCAGCACGCGCTTGCGCACCGCCTCAAGCCGCCGCAGCGCCACCGGATCGTCGTCCAGGCCGCGCCGGATCGCCTCGGCGCTGAGCAGTTCGCGATCGACGACCTCGTCCAGCATCTGGCGGAACATCTCGGACTGGATATCGAGGGGTTCGCCCTCGCCGATCAGGCCCTGAGCAATCGCCTCGCGCTTGACGTCGGAGGCCCAGACCGTCTGCCCGTCAACGCGCGCGACGGCGACATCGCCGGTCTCCGGCGGCTTGTCATTGCCGGCCTTGGGGCCACAGGCGGCCAGCGCCAGCACGGCGACAACGAAGAGCGGGGCGAGACGTCCGAGCATGAAGACTCCGTCGATCCAGACCGGTTCGATTACGGCCTTTCGAGCGCAAAGGGAAACATTTGCGGGCCACCCCGTCGAGAAGACCGCGTTCATCCTCAATCTGATCTTTACCGGTGTCGTGCGACGAAACGAGGTCCAACTGCCCCGTGGAGCCGACGCGTACCGTGTTCAACGCCGATCCGAAGATCCTGTCGCGCATGGCCCCGCACCTGCAAAGGGTGCTGGTGGTCGATCCGCAGCCGGCCTCCGTCAAGCTGCTGCAGGATCTCATGCGCAGCCTGGTGACCTGTCAGGTGTGGTCGGCGAGCAGTGACGCCAAGGCGATCCAGGCCGCGCGCGCCGTGGATCCGCAGATCATCTTCCTGGAGCACGCCGGCCCGGAAATCGACGGGGCCCGTCTGGCCCGCGCCCTGCGCCGCAGCGACCTGTCCTGCCGCAAGGTCCCGATCATCATGGTTACCGCCGAGGCGACGGCGCAGGCCATCCTGGGCGCGCGCGACGCCGGGGTGCACGAGTTCCTGCGCAAGCCCTACACCATCAAAGACCTTATGCGCCGGCTGGAAGCGGTGGCGCTCAAACCCCGCGACTGGGTGGAGGCGGTTCACTATGTCGGCCCCGACCGACGGCGGTTCAACAGCGGCGAGTATGCCGGCCCGCGCAAGCGCCGCTCGGACTCACGCAAGACGCCGGATCAGGATCGCATCCTGCAGGCGCTGAAGATCACACGGGCGGCGATGGCGGCGGTCGACAGCGACTGGATGCAGGCCCGCCGGGCCCTTCTGGCCCAGGCGGCGGATCTGCAGAAGGCGGCCGTGTCGGTCGGCGACCTGAAGCTGATGGACGCGGCGGCGAACCTGAACAAGGCGATCGGCGAGAAGCTGGACCGGGCCAAACTGGAACCCGCCGTCATCGCGATCACCGCCTTCCTGCCCAAGGACGAGGGCCGGGCGGCCTAGGCGCAGTCAGCGCGCGCTCCCTCCCCTTTATGGGGAGGGACAGCGAGGCGCAGCCTCGCAGGGTGGGGAACTCGGGTTCAAGCGCGCTTATTGGCGATCTTGGAACCGCCAATCCCTCGGCTCTGGGTGGGCGTCGTCCGGCTTCCCCACCCTGACCGCTGCGCGGTCGGTCCCTCCCCATAAAGGGGAGGGAGCGCGGCTCCTGCGATGTCGAGGTTAGGCGTTGACCAGATTCCGGTCGCGCGCCGCGGCCTGCATGGCCTTCTGCAGCTTCTCAAACGCCCGCACCTCGATCTGGCGGACCCGCTCGCGGCTGACGCCGTATTGCGAGGCGAGGTCTTCCAGGGTGGTCGGATCATCCCGCAGGCGGCGCTCGGTCATGATGTGACGCTCGCGGTCCGACAGCTCGGCCATGGCTTCCTCGAGGAGGCCCATGCGCAGGGACTTCTCCTCGCTCTCGGCCAGCTGGGTTTCCTGCGAAACCTGATTGTCGTCGGACAGCCAGTCCTGCCACTCGGCGTCGCCGTCGACGCGCATCGGCGCGTTCAGCGAGGCGTCGGGGCCCGACAGGCGCCGGTTCATCGACACCACTTCCGATTCCTGCACGCCCAACTTTGTCGCAATAGTCGTCACATGCTCGGGCAGCAGGTCGCCGTCCTCGAAGGCGCTGATCTGGCTCTTGGCCTTGCGCAGGTTGAAGAACAGCTTCTTCTGCGCCGCCGTGGTGCCCATCTTCACGAGCGACCAGCTGCGCAGGATGTATTCCTGGATCGAGGCGCGGATCCACCACATGGCGTAGGTGGCCAGGCGGAAACCCTTGTCAGGCTCGAACTTCTTGACCGCCTGCATCAGGCCGACGTTGCCCTCGGAGATCACTTCCCCGATCGGCAGGCCGTAGCCGCGGTAACCCATGGCGATCTTGGCGACGAGGCGCAGGTGGCTGGTCACCATGCGGTGCGCGGCCTCGGGATCCTCGTGTTCCTTCCAGCGCTTGGCGAGCATGAACTCTTCGTCCCGCGCCAGCATGGGAAACTTGCGGATCTCACTGAGGTAGCGCGACAGGCCGCCATCGGGCGACATGACGGAAAGTGATGCAGCAGCCATAGTATTCGTCTTCCCCTATATCGGCAGGCGATCCCGGGTCTGCCCGCTCTGCGGCACAGGCCACCCGCCCCCGTTCCAATGGATGACATAAGAACCCGTTGCGGCGTTTCAAAGGCCATGACGCGTTTGTAATCCGAGGGTGGTTGTAATCCTGAGCAGAGGAGTCAGGTATCGAAAAGGCTTGAGAGGGTTTTCAGAAAAGATGGACGCAGCGACGTTGCGTCCTTCGACACGCCCGCTACGCGGGCTGCTCAGGATGACTGACTTGGGTGCAAACCAACAAAGCTAGTCATGCTGAGCAGCGCCGCAGGCGCGTGTCGAAGCACGCAACCCGCTAGAGCCCCGCCAGCCCCGCCTCCAGCGTCGCCATGTCCATCGGCAACGGCGTCTCGAACCGCAACCGCTCGCCGGTCACCGGATGCACGAAGCCCAGCACCGCCGCGTGCAGCGCCTGCCGCGTCAGGCCGGCCTGCTCGATGACCGCCCGCACGGCGTTCACCGGCGCGGCGGAGCCATAGACGGGGTCGCCGAGGCAGGGGGAGGCCTTGCTGGCCAGATGGACCCGGATCTGGTGGGTGCGGCCGGTTTCCAGCACGCAGCGGACGCGGGCGGCCACCGGCTTTGATCCGCCGAAAGTCTGTTCGACCCTGTAGTGGGTGATGGCCTCGCGGCCGCCGGTCTTCAGCACGGCCATCTTCTTGCGGTCGTGCGGGCTGCGGCCGATCTGGGTCTGGATGACGCCCTGGGCGGGAGCCGGGGCGCCGCGGGTGAAGGCGATGTAGGCCCGCTCGATGTCGTGTGTCGCGAACAGGGCCGAGAGACCGGCGTGGGCGGCGTCGGACTTGGCGGCGACCATGACGCCGCTGGTGTCCTTGTCGAGCCGGTGGACGATGCCCGGCCGCAGGACGCCGCCGATGCCCGACAGGCTGTCACCGCAGTGATGCAGCAGGGCGTTGACCAGGGTGCCGCTTTCCGTGCCCGGGCCCGGGTGTGCGGCCATGCCGGCCGGCTTGTCGATGACGATGAGGTGCTGGTCCTCATACAGGACCCTGAGCGGAAGGTTCTCGGGTTGCGGCTCGGCCGCGACCGGCGGCGGGATGGCGATTTCGTAGAGGCCCGCCTGGGCCTTGGCAGACGCGTCGG
>JANPKF010000305.1:0-2283 GCA_031425895.1 Caulobacteraceae bacterium
AGCCTAGGCGTTGGCGCCGGCGCTCGGCCGGGCGCTGACCCCGGCGTGCCAGTCGCGCAGGGCGCCGGCCGTCTCCGGGATTTCCAGCCCGGTGAAGCTGGCGAAGTCGATCGTCGTCAGGGCGCAGATGTCGGCCATCGAATAGGCCTCGCCGGCGATGAACGGCCCGCCGGCCTCCAGTTCCTTGCTCAGCCAGCCGCAGGACCGGGCGTAAAGCTCCCGGTTCGACTCGCCGAACTCATTGAACTGGGTCAGCAGGGCCGCGGTCAGCGGATGGGCATGGCGCCAGAACATCCCGACCGGGGTCATCAGCTGGAACTCGATCCGCCGGATCCACATCTCGACCAGCGCCTGTTCCACGGCCGTGCGGCCGAACAGCGCCGGCTCGGGATACAGGCTCTCGAGGTAGCGGCAGATGGCCACGCTCTCGGAAATGGCCGTGCCGTCGTCCAGGACGAGGGTGGGTAGTTGGCCAAGGCTGTTGCGGGCCTTGTGCTCGTCGCTCTTGTGCTCGCGCGCCTGCATCTTCACCCGGGTCTCGGGCAGATCGATGCCTTTTTCGGCCACGAAAATCCGGACCCGGCGCGGATTGGGCGCCGGGTTGCGCTCGCCATACAGGATCACGGGCGGATCAGCTGCAGGGGTTGGTGGCGCAGGTGGTCAGGCCGGCGCGGATCTGGTCGTCCAGATTGCGCTTGTCGATCTCGGCCTGCCGTTCCCAGTCGCTCTGGGTGCGGCAGACCTTCGACGGGAAGCGGGTGCCGAGAACCGGGGTCTTCTTGCAGACCATCCGGCTACCGTCCTTCTTCTTGGTTTCCTGCTTGGGCGGCTCGCTCGGCTTGGCCGTCTCGGCGGCGAAGCTGGCGGTGGCGAGGGTCGCGCAGGCAAGGGCGACAAAAATGACCTTCATGGGAAACTCTTCAACTTAAGGATCGAGGAGGTCCAGTCCGCCCTCGGGCGTACCGAATGGACAACGCTAACATGATGGAACCCCGAACACCACTATGGCCCGATCCGGGCATTCGTCGCCTGTCGCCCCCTTTTTCTGGCTATCGCGGAACGGCGGGTCTGATACGCAGGGTGAGGGGCCAGGCGCAGGAGCCCAGACGCAGGAGCGATGTGATGAGCGACACGAACACCTCGGGCATCTCGGCGACTGACGCCGGATTGTCCGGTTTCAAAATTCTTCGGGAAAAGCCGATGGTCTGGCCGGCCTGGGCCATCGCCAGCATGGCGATCAGCATCCTGACGGCCATTCTCATGGTCACCCTGGCCGGCCCGGCCCTGGCGGAGATCACCGAGCTCAGCCGAAGCGCGACCCCCGACCCACAGGCGCTGTTCCCGCTCTACGCCAAGCTTGGCCCGGCCATGCTGGCCATCGCGCCGATCTTCCTGGCCTTCTATGCGGTGCTCTACGCGGCCGCCAGCCGCATCGTCCTGCGGCCGGAAGACCGCGGCTTCGGCTGGATGAAGCTGGGCGGCGACGAAGTGCGCCAGGGCTTGGCCCTGATCGCCATCTCGCTCATCCTGATCGGCGCCTATCTCGGCGTCATCATCGCGGCGGCCCTGCTCGGCGCGGTGGCCGGCATGATCTCGCCCGTCCTTGGCGGACTGATCGCCGTGCTGGCCTTCCTCGCGGCCCTCGGCGGTCTGATCTACGTCGCCATCCGCCTGTCGTTCGTCAGCCCGGCGACCTTCGCCACCGGGCGGATCGACATCCGCGCCGCCTGGGCCCTGACCAAGGGCCGGGTCGGCACGCTGTTTGGGGCCTATCTGCTGTCCCTGGTCATGGCCATCATCATCGGTGTGGTCGGGACCGGCGCCTTCTTCCTGGTCGGCATGCTGGTCTTCGGCCTGGCGGACACCGCCAAGGCGGTGCTGGAGCCGGACATGACCTCGATGAGCACAATGTTCCCGCCCGCCAGCATCGCCTACTACATCTGGAGCGCGGTGGTGTCGGGCATCACGGCCGTGATTGCCATGGCGCCCGCCCCGACCCTCTACCGCCAGATCGTCGGCGGCGAGCAGACGGTGTTCGACTAGGGCCAAGCGACATTCAAACGCCTTCTCCTACCGCTCCTCCCGGCGAATGCCGGGATCCAGTTCGTAGAGCTCGATGTCGTGGGTACGTGCCCTTGGGCACGGCTGTGATCGCCCAGGCCAGAACCCGCCGTGCCTGAAGGCACGAGTCCCCGCCAGTCGTGCCCTATGAAATGGATCCGGCATTCGCCGGGAGGAGCGGAACATTGGGGCAGGGCTGAATGTCGATTGTACCTAGAAGAC
>JANPKF010000306.1:0-5375 GCA_031425895.1 Caulobacteraceae bacterium
CCACCAGCCGAGCATGGTGTGCAGGACCATGGCGAAGCCGAGGGCGGCGACGATCCAGTTGCCCTTCTCGAGCCCGAACAGGCCCTTCATGCCGATAACCGCGCCGATCATCATGACCATGGCGGCGAAGGAGCCGTACAGGGGCCAGACGCTGGGGTTTACCAGGTGGTAGTCGTGTTTGACGGCGCCGTGAGCCATGTCTCTAGAGCCCTGCCCTTCTCTAACTTTTCAGACTCGGCGCCGCACCGCGACGCCGGGATGGTTGCCTATAGCCCCGCCTTGGCCGCGCCGCCAAGAGGCGATGGGGCTTTCGGAGCGGTGGCCTGCTCGGTTTCGACCGGGAAGAAGGTGTAGCTGAGGGTGACCTCCTGCTTGCCCTTCGTCTCGAAGTCGGTGGCGAATTCCGGATCGACGAAATAGACCACCGGAAACTCGACCGTCTGGCCGGGTTGGATGGTCTGATCGTTGAAGCAGAAGCACTCCAGCTTCTGGAAGTAGGCGCCGGCCGATTCGGGCACGACGTTGTAGCTGGCGCGGCCGGTGATCGGCGTCTTGCCGTTGTTGGTGACCTTGTAGAAGGCCAGCCCCGTGGCGCCGATCTTGACCTCCTGCGTCACCTGGCTGGGCTTGAAGGCCCAGGGCAGGTCGCGGACGTTGGCGTCGAATCGGATCAGCAGCTTGCGGTCCAGCACCTTGGCGGGCGCGGCCTCGGCCTTGCGGACGGTGCCGTCGAAGCCGGTCAGCTGGCAGAAGGCGCGATAGAGCGGCACCGAGGCGTAGGCGGCGCCGACCATGCCGAACAGGCCGATAGCGCAATAGATACCGATCCGGGCATTGCGCCGGGCCAGATCCTTGGCCTGGGGATCGTTAGAGGGGGCGATTGGCAACGGCTCCTCCCATCTTCAGCACGGTGACGACATAGACCAGGATGATGAAGCCGACGAGGCCGAGCGCAATGGCGATGTTGCGCTTGCGCTGTGCGGCGCGGGCGGCGGCCTGCTCGGCCGGGGTCAGCGGCTTGCGCGGTTCGGGAAAGCTCGGGGTCGGCTGATCGGTCAAAACGAAAGCCCCAGCAGTCGCTCGGCCGCCAGGGTGGCGAACATGGCGAACAGATACAGGATGGAGAAGGCGAAGAGGTTGCGCGCGTCCTTGGCCCCGGCTTTGACGTCATAAAGCTCCGGGCTGTTGCGCGGATCGGCGCCCTCGCCGGCGTGGCTGCGATAGAGGCGCCAGGCCAGCAGCAGGAAGACCAGTCCACCGAGGCCCGAAACCGCCAGGTAGGCGAGACCGCCAAGCCCGGTGAAGTAGGGCGCCACACAGACCGGGATCAGGATCAGCGAATAGATCAGCACCTGGAAGCGCGTGGATTTGGCGCCCTTGACCACCGGCATCATCGGCACGCCGGCCTTGGCGTAGTCCTGGCTGGTGTAGAGCGACAGGGCCCAGAAGTGGGGCGGCGTCCAGAGGAAGATGATCAGCACCAGCAGCCAGGCGTTGGCCGGCGCCTCGCCGGCGGCGGCGGCCCAGCCGATGGCCGGCGGCAGCGCCCCGGCAAGCCCGCCGATGACGATGTTCTGGGCCGTCCAGCGCTTCAGCCACATGGTGTAGACCACCGCGTAGAAGAAGATGGTGAAGGCCAGCAGGCCGGCCGCCAGCCAGTTGGCGGTCATGCCGAGCAGCATGACGGACAGCAGGGAGAGAACGACGCCAAGGCCGAGCGCATCGGCGCCCTGGACCTTGCCGGCCGGAACCGGGCGCCCCTGGGTGCGGCGCATGACGCTGTCGATGTCGGCGTCGTACCACATGTTGAAGGCGGCCGAGGCGCCGGCCCCGACGGCGATGCAGAAGATGTCGACCGCCGCCAGCACCGGATTCATCGGCACGCCGGAACAGACCAGGCCGACGAAGGCGGTGAACACCACCAGGCTCATCACCCGGGGTTTCATCAGCTGGACGTAGTCACCCCACTGGCCGGGAGCCCGGTCAGGTACGGCGATGTCCTCGATGGCGGTTTGCTTGGGCATACGCGATGCGCCGCATGACGCGGCGATCTTCCTCTTCAATGGGGATACCGCCGCGCTCGGGTTGGAGCGCGGCGGTTCCGGGTCTTAGTGGCGATCGGCTTCGATCACCGGGGGTTCGTTGAACTGGTGGAACGGCGGCGGCGAGGACAGGGTCCACTCCAGCGTCGTGGCGCCTTCGCCCCAGGGGTTGGCCTCGGCCTTGCGGCGGCGGACCATGGCCTCGATGAGCACCAGCAGGAAGACGCCGACGCCGACCAGGGTGATCACGTAGCCGATCGAGGAGACCTCGTTCCAGTAGGAGAAGCCGGTCGGGTAGTCGACGTAGCGACGCGGCATGCCCTGCAGGCCCAGGAAGTGCTGCGGGAAGAACACAACGTTCACCCCGACGAACATGATCCAGAAGTGGGCCGCGCCGAGGAACTCGTTGTACTTCACGCCCCACATCTTCTCGAACCAGTAGTAGAAGCCGGCGAAGATCGCGAACACGGCCCCGAGGCTGAGCACGTAGTGGAAGTGGGCCACGACGTAGTAGGTGTCGTGCAGGCTGTAGTCGATGCCGGCGTTGGCCAGCACGACGCCGGTGACGCCGCCGACGGTGAACAGGAAGATGAAGCCGATCGCCCACAGCATGGGCGTCTTAAAGCTGATCGAACCGCCCCACATGGTGGCGATCCAGCTGAAGATCTTCACCCCGGTCGGCACGGCGATGACCATCGTCGCGGCCACGAAGTAGGCCCGCAGGTTGATGCCCATGCCCACGGTGTACATGTGGTGGGCCCAGACGATGAAGCCGACGAAGCCGATGGCGACCATGGCGTAGGCCATCGCGAGGTAGCCGAAGACCGGCTTCTTCGAGAAGGTCGAGACGATGTGGCTGATCATGCCGAACCCGGGCAGGATCAGGATGTACACTTCCGGGTGGCCGAAGAACCAGAACAGGTGCTGGAACATGACGGGGTCGCCGCCATTGGCGGGGTCGAAGAAGTGTGTGCCGAAGTTACGGTCGGTCAGCAGCATGGTGATGGCGCCGGCCAGGACGGGCAGGGCCAGCAGCAGCAGGAAGACGGTGATCAGGATCGACCACACGAACAGCGGCATGCGGTGCAGGGTCATGCCCGGCGCGCGCATGTTGAAGATGGTGGTGATGAAGTTGATGGCGCCGAGGATCGAGCTGGCGCCGGCCAGGTGGAGCGAGAAGATCGCCAGGTCCATGGCCGGACCGGTGTGACCCGAGGTCGAGAGCGGCGGATAGATGGTCCAGCCGCCGCCGAAGCCGCGCCCCGGTCCGCCGTCGACGAACAGCGACAGGCACAGCAGAATCCAGGCGGCGACCAGCAGCCAGAACGAGATGTTGTTCATGCGCGGGAAGGCCATGTCCGGCGCACCGATCATGATCGGTACGAACCAGTTGCCGAACCCGCCGATCATGGCGGGCATGACCATGAAGAAGATCATGATCAGGGCGTGAGCCGTGACCACGACGTTATAGCCGTGCTTGGTTTGCTCCACGAGGCCCATCAGGGCGACGCCCGAACCCTCGGTGAAGATCTGGATGCCCGGCTCGGCCAGTTCCCAGCGGATCAGCCCGGACAGCAGGCCGCCCACGATGCCCGCCATGATGGCGAACAGCAGGTACAGCGTGCCGATGTCCTTGTGGTTTGTGGACAGGAACCAGCGGGTGAAGAAACCCGGCTTGTGGTCATGCTCGGCGTGGGCGTCGTGCCCGGGCGCGATGTCGTCTGCGGTGATGTCGGTGGCCATGTCTGTCTCGGGCTCGCGTTACTGGGCGGCCGGTGCGGCGGCGGCGGGAGCCGTCGGCGCGGGAGCGGTCGTGGGAGCGGCGGGGTTCGGGGCCTCGGCAACAGCCGGGGTCGCGGCGTCAGCGGCGGCGGGCGCAACCGGGGCGGCGGCCGCGGCGGTCGCAGCCGCTTCCGTGGCGGCCGCATCGGCAGCGGCGGTCATCGATCCGCCCTTGGAGGCGACCCAGGCCGCGAACTCGGCCTCAGTCACCACATTGATCTGGATGGGCATGAAGGCGTGCTCAGACCCGCACAGCTCGGAGCACTGGCCGTAGAAGACGCCGGTGCGCTCGGCCTTGAACCAGGTCTCGTTGACCCGGCCGGGCACGGCGTCGGTCTTCAGGCCGAACGCCGGCAGGGCGAAGGCGTGGATCACGTCGGCGGCGGTCACCAGGACCCGCACGGTCTTGCCGACCGGCACGACCAGGGGCTCGTCGGCCGCCAGGCGATAGGGGACGCCCCGGGCGATGGCGTCTTCTTCCGGCAGCATGTTGGAGATGTACTCCGGCACGCCCTGATCCGGATATTCATAGGCCCAGTTCCACTGGTTGCCGGTGGCCTTGATGGTCAGGTCGACCGGCGGCGTGTCGTGATAGGCGAACAGCAGGCGGAACGAGAACAGCGAGATTCCCACCAGGATCATCACCGGCAGGACGGTCCAGACGATCTCGACGACCGTGTTGTGGCTCCACTTGGCGGGAACCGGATTGGATTTCTCGTTATAGCGAATGACGATCCAGGCCAGCAGGCCCAGCACCAGCAGGCAGATGCCGACGATGATCGGCATCAGGATCACATTGTGGAAGAAGATCGCCTCGTGCTTCAGCGGCGAGGCGGCCGGCTGCAGGTCGATGCCGCCCGGGGTCGGCTGACCCATCAGGTCCTGCGCCCACGCCGGGGTGGCGAAGAAGACGGCGAGCGAAGCGGCACCCAGGAGGTGTCCGGTCTTGCTCAGGGCTCGCGTGCCCAGTCCCATACGAGAGTTCCTCTTATACATCTGCCAATGGGCCACGAAGGACGCCGCCCCGCCCGGCCTCTGGGGAGGGGCCCGGCGATTTCAAGCGCGGTCCATATCGGCTCGCTCCCCCCTTGCCAAGCGATACGGGCGCGTTCCGTCGCCGCATGCGGCGAATGTGACGCCGCACCCGACGATTAATTCGCTGTCATGTTTGAACAGCTACCTTGCAGCGCATGATACCTTGCGATAGCCTGTCTTCGTCAAAGGAGGTGTTCGGACATGCCGGAAACCATAGAGATACAGTTGAAGAAAGGGGTGCTGGGCCTGTGCGTCCTGGCGCTTCTGGCCCGTGCCGACAGCTATGCCTACGAGATTGCCAGCCGCCTGTCGGATGCGATCGACATGGGCGAGGGCACGATCTACCCGCTGATGCGACGCATGCAGACCGACGGACTGGTCGAGACCTATCTGGTCGAGTCCTCGTCGGGTCCGTCGCGCAAATACAATCGGCTCAGCCCGGCCGGACGCGACGCGCTCGCCGCCCAGTCCGCCGAATGGACCCATTTCACCCGCGCCGTGGATGCGATCGTCGCC
>JANPKF010000307.1:0-2674 GCA_031425895.1 Caulobacteraceae bacterium
CGTCGCCGGTCATCTTGTCGTAGACCGGCTGGGTCCGCACTTCAGCGAAGTTGACACCGTCCAGCGCGATCAGATGCATCTCGTGGCCCTGGACCACGATCGGCATCAGGTTATCCGATGAGGCGTTCAGCATCCGGAACCGCACCACTTCGCCTGGCGCGATCTTGTAGCGCTTGACCGGCATCTGGGTGGGCAGCGGCTTGGTGGCGTTGTTGATGTCTGGGTTGTGGTCCTCCTTGAAGAAGGGCTCACCGTTCAGCATGTAGTAGCGGCACGCATAGTCGCCCGTCGTGAACCCGCAGGTCAGGTCGGTCGGGTCGTTCTTGCCGGTCTTCGGGTTGTAGATGGTGACGTTGCCGCCGAACGTCTGCCAGATGGCGTTCTGTTTGGGCTCGTAGCACCACAGGTCAGGCTCGTCGTTGCTCTTGAACAGCCCGATGTCCTGCATGGCCAGCAGGATGTCCCGCGCCGCCTTGATCTCCGGCACCTCGTCGATCGGCCCCTTGACGATCATCGCCCCGGCCATGCCGCTGACCGCCTGCACCGCAGTCGAGCCGTGGTGGTGCGGATGGTACCAGTAGAGGCCGGAGGGTTGGTCGTCCGGGAGCTGGAACGGGTAGTCCTTGTGCTCGCCGGGATGGATCGAAATCATCTCGGCCAGCGGGTTGGACGTGCCCAGCGGCTCAAACAGGTGGGGCCGCACATCCAGCCCGTGGGTATGCAGGTTGGTCGAGCTGATGTTGTGCGGCACGTTGTGATTGCCGTTCCAGCCGCTCGAGTCATACGGCGGCAGGTCGTTCTTCACCCGGATGTTCAGAAGCTCGCCCGGCCGGGTGATGATCAGCGGGCCCGGCACCGTGTCGTTGTAGGCGCGAAGGCGGACCTTCTTGCCATCGATCACGGTCTCCTTGGTCGCGCAGCGCAGGACGATGTCCTGACGCATGGATGACCTGGCCTCGCCTTCCGGCTTGTCGGCCGCCTTGGCGGCGGTCGTCACCGCCGACGCCAGGGCGACGCCGGTCGCGCCCTCGAACAGTTGCCTGCGAGAGATAGGTTTCATCGGATCTCTGGCTCCTAGCTGGGGTTGACGCAGGCGACGGGCTTGCCGTCCGTCTTGAACTGGCCGTAGCTCTGGTAGGCCACCTCCATCTGCAGCGAGGTATCCAGCGACATGGCGTTGGGATACTTGCCGCCGCCGAAGCTCTGGGGCGCGGGCTGGTTCTGGAAGTAGCCGGCGTTGTCCAGCGAATAGGCTTCGCACAGCCCGTCGAAACCGAACGACGGCGGCACGTTCTGGCCCATCACCGACTTGGCCCCGTCCTTGGCCGCATAGGCGCTGCTGTGGCAGCTCATGCAGGAGGACTGCGGGTTGTCGACCGGGCCGGCCAGGCGGCCGCGGCAGCCCATGTGCTGGTACATGCCCACGTTCGGGTTGGCGACCGACTGCTGCAGCGGTTTGCTCTCGGCCTCGGGCACGGCAGGGAAGGTCCAGGGGTCGGCTCCCCACTGCACGCCCAGCGGCGTCAGGCGATCCCAGAAGGTAGCCCCCGTCTTGTTGCCGTCATAGGCGAAGGTGCCATAGACCCAGCCGGTCGGCGAACGGTTGTCGGCGGTGGCGACGTCGATCTGCACGACCCGCGTCTCCTGCACCTGGCGCTCGCACATGTATTGCTTGGTCGCCGGGTTCAGCACGTGGCGATTGACCGTCCACACCGGCGAACCCTTCAGGAAGGGCACGCAGTCGACGGGCGCCGTGGTGGTCAGCACCTTCATCACCGTTGTGCCGTTGGGGAACGGCAGGCCGGCGGGCATGTCAGAGCCCATGAACTTGCCCGTGCGCGGCACGCCGTCGCTGGGGATCGACTTGCCGAGCGCATAGCCGCCCTGCGGATTGTAGTAGCCGACCGACCAGGTCTCGAAGCCGTTCGGGTACCTGGCCTTGCAGCTCGCCGACATGTTGGGGAAGAAGTGGGCGCCCCCGATCGAGGTTTCGCTGTCCGGAATGTCCTTGCCGTCCGGACCGATCAGGTCCTGCAGGTGCGCGGTCCGCTCGTTGGTCGTGCCATGGCGGAATTCACGGCCGACCGTCGGGTCGTAGGCCATCCAGGGCACGTTGAACCAGCGGGTCTTGCCGCCTACCTCGGTCTTCCAGCCGACCTTGTCGGCCAGGTTGAGGTCCTGCCCCTGCTTCACATAGGTGAGCATCAGGTCGATGTATTCGGCCCATTTGCCTTCGGTCCAGGCGTTCGGATTGGGCTTGGGCGGGAAGGTCGTCTGGAAGCTGACCGGCAGCTTCAGCCAGTCGCACTCGGCGCACTCGCCCGCTTCCTTGGGATAGTTGACGCTGAGCTTGAAATTGCCCGTCGAGCCCGGCGGCGGCGTATCGACCGAGTTCTTGAACGCCTCATGGCCGGCCGAACCGACCTTGGGCTTCTCGGCCTCCTTGCTGCAACTCAGCAGGGCCAGCACGGCCATGCCGAGCGCCATTCCTGTGGCGGCCTTGAAGATGACTTTCGATGACATGGGATTGCCCCTCCCCCGAGGTTTGCGATCAGGCCGAGCGGGCCAGAGCGTTGGTGATGTAGTCGTAGAAGCCGGCCTGATCGGCGAAGCTGAGATAGAGGTCGTGGACCGGCCGGCCGTGCGCCGTCGCCGCCTGCATCCACCCCTGCTC
>JANPKF010000308.1:0-2802 GCA_031425895.1 Caulobacteraceae bacterium
CCGCTGCACGATCATCCCGCCCATGGAGACCCCGGCGATGTGGGCGGCCTTCACCCCGACGGCGTCCAGCACCGCCATGGCGTCGGCGGCCATGTCCTTCAACAGGTAGCGCTCGCCCGACTTGAACCAGGTGGAAAGGCCGGTGTCGCGGTTGTCGAACCGGATCACCCGGAAGCCCTTGGCCGCCAACTTCTCGCAGAAGTCGGCCGGCCAGCGGGTCATCTGCGAGCCCAGGCCGTTGACCAGCAGGATGGTCTGGGCGGCGTCGCCGAAGCTCTCGTACTCGATCTCGACGGCGCCGTTCTTCGCGCGGGGCATCTTGGACCTCCTACGGGATGAGCAGCACGCGGCCGACGGCGGCGCGGCTCTCGATGTAGCCGTGGGCGGCGGCGGCTTCGGAGAGCGGAAACTCGCCGTCGATGACGACCTTCAAGTCGCCCTTGGCCACGCGGTCGATGAGGCTGAGGATGCTCTTCTGCACGCGCTCGGTGCCGATCTCGGCGCCCAGGAAGACGCCGGAGATGGTGCGGTTGCCGCCCATCATGGAGCCCACGTCGACCTTCATGGGCTCGCGGCCCGCCTGGCCCACCATGGAGACCCGGCCGCGGTAGGCCAGGGAGAGGATGGAGGCCTGCAGCGTGGGCCCGCCGACGCTGTCGACGATGACGTCACAGCCCTTCTTGTCGGTGAGGCGCATGACTTCTTCGACGGTGTCATGGGTCGAGTAGTTGATCCCGTGGGTCAGCCCCAGGGCCTTCAGGCGCTCAAGGCGCTCGTCGGAAGAGGCCGTGGCCAGAATCATGGACGCGCCGGCCCGGGCGGCTAGCTGGATCGCCGCGACGCCGACGCCGGAGGCGCCGGCCTGGACCAGCACCACGTCGCCGGCCTTCATCCGGCCGAACTCGAACAGGCAGTCGTCGGCCGTGCCGAAGGGGACCGGAATGGCGGCCGCCTTTTTCACATCCATGCCGCCCGGGATCACCCAGGCGGTGCGGGCCGGGACCGCGCGCAGCTCGGCATGGCTGCCGAAACCGCCGGTGGTGACCACCTTCTGGCCGACCCGGAGGGTTTCGACCTCGGCGCCCACCTCGATCACCTCGCCAGCGGCCTGGTAGCCGACGATGTGCGGCCGGGTGACCAGGGGCCCTCGGAAGCGGTTCAGGGTGTCGCCGCCCTCGATGGAGACCGCCTCGACGCGGATCACGATCCCCTTGGGATGGCAGGCGGGGTCGGGGACGTCCTCGTAGCGCAGGACCTCGGGTCCGCCGTTCTCGTGATAGACCGCCGCCTTCATGCCGCCCTCCCATTTTTCTCGTTGGGCGGAGGCATCCCATGGCGGCCTTAGGCGCGCAAGCGAAGGGCTAGAGCCGCTTCCGATCAGATGGAATCATCTGATCGGAGAAAGTCGGCTCCAGCAAAAGTCTGGAGCGCGTTCCGCTCCGAAAACCGGTTCCCACTTTTCGGAACGCGCTCTAGTTGGCTTTGGCGAAGGCCCGCACGGCGGCGATCACCAGGTCCTGGTCATCCTCGGTGAGATAGGGGTGCATGGGCAGGCTGAGCACCCGGTCGGCGGCGGCCTCGGTGACCGGCAGGCCGCCCGGCTGCGGGTAGCCCGCGTAGACTGCCTGCCGGTGGATCGGGATGGGATAGTAGACCGCGGTGGGCACGCCCTTCTCCCGCAGGGCCAGGGCCATGCCGTCCCGGTTCGACGTCTCGATGGTGTACTGGGCCCAGACGCTGACGCCGCCCTCGATCACCGGCGGCGTCCTGACCAGGTCCCCCAGCCCGTCACGATAGCGCTGCGCCACCCGGTTGCGGGCGGCGATCTCGTCTTCGAAGATGGTGAGTTTCTGGAGCAGGATCGCAGCCTGGATGGTGTCCATCCGGCTGTTCGTCCCCACCCGGACGTTCAGGTACTTGGGGTCGTGGTCGAAGCTCTTGCCGGCAATGTCGCCCTTCACCGCCTGGCCATGCACCCGCAACGACACCAGCAGGTCATGTAAGGCTTCGTCCTTGGACAGGACCGCTCCGCCGTCGCCGTAGCAGCCGAGGGGCTTGGCCGGAAAGAAGGAGGTGGTGGCGACGTCGGCCCAGTGGATGGGGTGTTTCCCGTCCAGAGTGCAGCCAAACCCCTGGGCGCTGTCGGCGATCAGTTTCAGGCCATGCCGGGCGCAGACCTGAGCGATGGCCGGGTAGTCGGCGGGCTGGCCAAACAGGTCCACCGCGATCACCGCCTTCGGCCTCAGCCTGCCCTCCGCCCTCACGGCGGCGATGGCGGCCTCGAGTTTCTCGGCGTCAAGGTTGTAGGTGTCCGCGCGCACGTCCACGAACACCGGGCTCGCCCCCACCAGGGGCATGACCTCGGCGGTGGCCGCGAAGGTGAACGAGGGGCAGAAGACCGCGTCGCCGGGGCCGATCCCCCAGGCCATCAGGGGCAGGATGAGGGCGTCGGTGCCCGAGGCGCAGGTGAGGGCGAAGGGCGCCTGGCCGAACGCCGCCAGCTCCCGCTCGAACGCCCCGATCTCCGGGCCCATGATGTAGGCGCCCGACCGGACCACTCTGAGAATGGCGTCCTCCAGCGGCTGGCCGAGGCGCCGCCGCTGGGCCTGCAGGTCGATGAACGGAATCATGGGCGGGGCTGTGCCATGCGCCGCGCGGCGGGGCCAAACACGCTTGTTTTCGGGGTGTTTCTCAAACGCCGAAGGCCACCGCCATCTGGCCGAGCTCCACCAACGGTACGAGGGGAGCGTCGGAGAGGTTGGAGGTCAGCGCCAGGCTGACGCCGTGGTCGGGATAGATCAC
>JANPKF010000309.1:0-4224 GCA_031425895.1 Caulobacteraceae bacterium
CCGGATCAAAGTCGACACCCGGCGCCGTGGCCACGCCTGTTTCGGTCAGCAGACGCTTGCAGAAGGCCATGCTGTCCTGAGTGAGGTGGCCGATGTCGGCCCAGATGTAGAAGGCGCCGTCCGGCGGCGCGATGGCGGTGAGCCCCAGGCTCGGCAGGGCCGCGAGCAGCAGATCCCGGTTGCGGGCATAGGCGGCGACGTGACCCTCGAGCTCCTCGATATCGTCCATCGCCGCCAGCCCGGCATGCTGGCTCAACGAAGGCGCGGTCAGGAACAGGTTGCCGACGTAGGCGCGGGCCGCCTCGCGCAGGTCAGCGGGGGCGACCAGCCAGCCCAGCCGCCAGCCGGCCATGCTGAAGTACTTCGAAAAGCTGTTGATGATCAGGGCGCCGGGATCGAACTCCAGCATCGAGTGGGTCGGGCCCGTGTAGGATAGGCCGTGGTAGATTTCGTCGGAGACGATGCGGATGCCGCGCGCCTTGCAGACCGCGGCGATGGCGGCCAGCTCGTCCGCCCCGATGATGGTGCCGGTCGGATTGGCCGGACTGGCGATGATCAGGCCGGCGGGGGCCGGGTCCATCGCCTCGATCATGGCGGCGGTCAGCTGATAGCGGCTGGCGGGACCGCAGGCGAGCTCCACCGGAACCATGTTCAGCGCCGTGACCGTGCCGCGGTAGGCCACATAGCCCGGCCTCGCCATGGCGATTCGATCGCCCGGCTGAAAGGCGCTGGACAGGGCCAGTACCAGGGCCGGGGAGGCGCCGCAGGTCAGGATGATCCGGCCCGGGTCGATGTCGACACCGTGCAGCGCCTGGTATCGCGCCGCCAGGGCGTCGCACAGCGGGCTGCTTTCCCAGTAGCCCATGGCATCGGCGTCCAGCACATGGTGGGCGGCGGCAATGGCGCTCTTTGGGGCGCCGGTCGAGGGCTGGCCGAATTCCATGTGGATGACCCGCGTCCCCTCGGCCTTGAGCTGGTGGGCCAGTCGGCTGATCTCGATGGCGCGGAAGGGGTCGGGCGTAGCCATGCCTCGCCGTTAACGAGTTTCGGCCCCTTCGGCTAGGCTGGCGGTTCATGCCTCGTTCAAGCTCAGGACGCGAAGCATGTTTGACTCCCTCCAAGCCCTCGTGGTGAGGTTAACGGTGAGGGCGACAGGGGGCCTCCTAAAGTCATGAACCGTCTTTTCGCGCTGGCCGCCGCCGCGCCGCTCGCCCTGCTCGCCGGCCAGGCCCTGGCCCAGACTCCCGCCCCGCCGCAGGCTGAGATCCTGCGCTTCGAGGCGCCTCAGCGGCCCATCGCCGTTGCCCTGCCCACGCCGGGCGATTGCCTCGCCCTGCTGCCGGTCGCCCAGACCGCGCCATCCAAGGTTCCGGTCGATGTCACCGGCGCGACGGTGCTCAGCAAGGACGACCTGCGCGAAGGCTGGCTGCATCTGGGCGATGCCGGCGCCGGTTCCGAAACCGCCACCAAGGTCGCCGCCTGGGTCGACTGCCGCTACGCCCAACTCGGCTACGTCGGGGCTCGAAGCAGCATTAGCCGCGAGGGTACGACCTGGACCATTGCCGTGCGCGAGGGCCGGATCAGCGGACTGAGCGTCCAGGGCGCCGACGCCTCCCAGGAAGCCTTCATCCGCCGCGCCTTCTCAGACGTGAAGGTCGGCCAACTGCTGAATGCCCGCGACCTGAAGCGTGGCGCCGACGCCGCCAGCCGCTACGGCTTCTGGGGCGTCTCGCCCTCGGTGACACCGGACGGCGACGGCGTGGTTCTGGTGCTGGCCGTGTCTCCCGGACCTCCTGGTGTCTTCCTGAGCGCCCAGAACGCTTCGGCCGAAACGGTCGGGACCTGGAGCGGCGGGGCCAGCCTGATCTTCGGCGACCTGACGCCGCTGCAAGAGCGCACCATCATCGGCGTCTTCCACGACCTGACCGGCGACGCCCAGCGCGGGGCCCAGATTTCCAGCCAGATCCTGATGACGCGATCGGGACTGGAGCTGAAGGGTGATCTGGCCATCTTCGAACAGTCGCCGGACGAACGCCTGCCCAACCTCGACACCGATGGGACCACCCGCGTCGGCCGCCTGGAACTGCGCCATCCGCTTGGCCTGGTCAGCAACACCCGCTCCAGTGTTCTCTTCGCCGGCCGCGCCGGCCTGGAAGCCATCGACCAGGACACGGATCTGGCCGAAGGGCCGTTCTCGGGGAACGCCACCGTGCGCGACAGCCTGCGCGTGGTCTATGCCGGCGTACAGGCCGACTTTCGAGCAAAGAATACGACGGCGTATGGATTCCTCAGTGTCCGCAAGGGCCTGAGCGCCTTGGGCGCCTCGGACGAAGGTGACGCCCTGTTAAGTCGCGTCGACGCCGACCCGGCCGCCCTGGTGCTGCGTTTCGAGGGCGGGGCCTCGATCACCTCCGGCGGCTTTCTCATCGAGCCGCGCCTGCGGGCCCAGCTCTCCGACAGCCCGCTGCTGCAGTACGAAGAGTTCACCTACGGCGGCCTGATCGGCGGCCGGGCGTTGGACCCCGGCGCCCTGTTCGGCGACAGCGGCGTCAGCGGCTCACTCGACCTGTACGGACCGGCGGCCAGGCTGGGCGACCGTTTCTCGATCCGGCCGGCGGCCTTTGTCGAAGGCGCCTGGGCGACCAACGAGGACGACATCGGCCCGCTGATCGACCGCCTGGAAAAGCACGGGACCTTCGGCGGCGCCGGCGTGCGCCTGAGCCTCGACGGTCGGTGGAACCTGGACCTGCTCTGCGCCGCCCCGCTGGGCGACACGGTCGGCGTGCCCGACCAGTTCGTCGGGCCCAAGGTTACGGTCGGCATCTCCGGCGGCTTCACCTTCTAGCTCAGTAGGCGTACCGCGCCGGCTCTGCTTCCGAGGCCTTGGCGACCGCGGTCGCCAGCCGCGCCTCGACCACCTCGGCCGACAGCTGCAGCACCAGGGCCAAGTCGCGCTGCTCTGCGCTGATCAGGCCGCTCGAGACCAGCTGTTCGCCCAGCCGCTGCCCCAGTCTGCGTCCACGGGTCAACGCGGCCTGCAGGTCGTCATGGCTGACTGCTCCGGCTCGCACCAGCAGGTCGCCGAGCCGCACGTAGCCGGAGCGGATATCCCGCCAGAGAGCGGCCTCGTCCGAGGCGCTGATCCGGCCTTGACCACGGACCTGGGCCAGCGCCGCGCGGCCGCGGGCGAAGGGGGCCGGTTCCCAGGCAAAGCGGATGGCGAAGGCGACGTCGCTCAAGGGGGCGTAAAGATAGCGGACGCTCTTGACCCCCGCCGTCCCGAGAACTTTTTCCAGCTCGGCCCGCCGGGCGGCCGGCAGGGGCTCTGCCAGGGCGATGTCGAGGGAGCCGTTCTGACGGCGCAGGGGCACGGCGGCGAACCAGGCGGCCTGCTCCGGCTTGAGCAGCCACAGGACGCTCCCATCGATCTGGAAGGGGTCGAACATCGAGGCATAGACCTCGCCGCGCTCGGCGAAGGCCTCGGCCAGATGCTCATCCTCGACGAGGCCCAGGTCGAGCAGTTGCAGTCCGATGGGGCGGTAGCGCGCCTTCTGGGCGGCCAGGGCGCGGTTCAGCCCCTCCTCGTCCAGGTGGTTCCAGAAGCGCAGCACATCGCCGACCCTGCCTCCGCGTTCCAGCTCCGACAGCGAGGGATAGCTGTGCTGGGTCTTGTCCCAGGCGATGGTCCGGCCGGTGATCAGGTGGCTGACGTACTGGCGCAGGGAGCGGAAGAAGGCGCCGAAGCCGATCAGGTTGGAGACCACGATCCGCACAGGCGTCAGCGGAACATGCTTGAGGCCGTGATTGATGCCGGTGAACCAGGCCCGGTGCAGGATGCGGTTGACCAGGAAGATGAAGTTCAGCGCGACCAGCCACCAGACCCATTGCTTGTCGATGATGGGCGGCAGTTGGGCCACCTGCGGCCAGATCGCCGAAACGCCCCAGTAGCCCAGTACCTGGATGACGATCAGATAGGCGAGCGCCCCGACCGGCGAGGTGAACAGCGCCTTACGGTCGCGGAACAGATAGTAGCGGTTGGACAGGGACCCGAACCAGCCGAGCTGCTTCCAGCCCAGATAGGAGATGCCCAGCATCCAGCGGGTCTTCTGGCGCACGGAGGTCTGAAAGCGATCGGGGAAGAATTCCGTGGTGGCGACCAGCTCGCGCTTCATCACCGTCACCTCGCCCCTGCCGAACCAGCGTTTGCGCTGGCGGGGGACGCGG
>JANPKF010000310.1:0-2091 GCA_031425895.1 Caulobacteraceae bacterium
CGAAAACAGCAAGACGCCGCCGCCGCCCAGGGCCATCGACCAGGCCGCGATCTTGACGCCGGCGTCGCCGGTGCCGTCGACCAGGCCCCAGGCGATGCCGCCGCCACAGACGAACAGACCGACCACCGCTCCGCCCAGCCAGGGCAGGCCGGCGATGCGCGGCTCCTGCAGCTCGGTGGCGTCGAAGGCCGGATCGAAGTTGGCGGCGAGGGTCCGCTCGTCCTCTTCGACCAGCCGGCGAATGTGGTCTTCGTTCAGCAGCGGCTGGCTACGGACGCCGGTCGATTGCGGCTCGAAGGGCTGGCTCGAGATATCGAACAGGCCCGGCTCCGACTCGTTGGCCGCCTCGAAGCGGTAGGGGTCGTTGCCGAAGCTGACGGCGGCCGGCTCATGTTCGGGCGCCGGAGTGAGGACAAAGGCGCGGTCGCCATTGCCGACGGCCAGCACCGGCGTCGCCGGGTACGGCGTATAGCTCTCCGGTTGCTCCGGCAGCGCTTCGACCGGGGCCGGCGGCGGCGGGAAGGCCAGGGCGTCGAAGGCCGGGGCCGCGGTCGGTTCGGCCGGGGTCCGCGAGAATTCGAGGACCGGTTCGGAATCGCTGGCTTCGGCGACCGTGGCTTGAGACGACACCGGCGACCAGGCGAGGCTGTCGTCAGTGGTCTGCGAAGCGACGGCCTCTTCCGGCTGGCGCTCGACGACCAGGGCAATCACAGGCGCGTCGTTGGTCGCGGCGATCGGAGCGATCGGGGCGGACACCGGCGCGTCCACGGTCTCCACACCCGGGACCGGCGGCGACACGACGACCGGCTCCGGCACCAGCTCTGCCAGACGCGAGGTCACGGCGGCGGCGGCGGTCATGGCGGCCGTGGTGACGACAGGCGTGACCTGGGGCGGCGCATGCGGCGAGGGCAGCGGCTCATCGCGCATCGCGACGGCCTTGTCGGCGGTCAGGTCGGTCTTCAGGGCCGTCGGGGTCTGGCGCGGCACGAAGTTGACCGCATCATAGTCGACCTTGGGCCGCACGATCGGCGACGGGGCCGGGACCCAGCCGTTGGCGGGCGTCAGGAACAGGGTCTTCTCGGCCGAACGGCGACGGACCAGGGCGTCGACGACGATGCGCTCGCCTTCGAAGTCGGCCTTGCGCCACATCTCCATGGCGCAGGCCGCCTGCAGCAGGCTGCCTTCATTGACCCGGCGCAGGACGCTGGAGCGCTTGAAGTTGTCGAGACCGACGTTGAAGGCGAAGCAGCACAACGCGTCGAACTGGTTCTGGGTCAGCGGCGTGAAGGTCTGCTCGTTCACCGCATGGGCGATGGCGATCAGATCATAGAGCAGGAGCGCCTCGGCGTCCTGTTCCGAGACCTGCGCCCCTTCGCGGGCGGTCAGGGTATGGCCAAAGCCGATCGTCCAGCGGCCATCAGGCAGCTGAGCCGACTTTGAGCGGTAGCCTTCGAACGTCTTGATCAGTTCGACGGCGGCCTTGGAGACCTGATGTCGGGGTGTCATGCCCATTGTGACCCAAATTGATACGAGCGCCGGTGCGTTCCCCCTCCCCCGGGCAAGATAGGGGCCGGTTTGCGCGAGCGCTGAACTGAGGGTCTCACCTTACAGGAGAATCAACGCCGCCAGACCCAAGAAGGACAGGAAACCCATAAAATCAGTCATGAACGTGACGAAGACCGAAGAAGACACCGCCGGATCGCGTCCGAGGCGGTCGAGGGCCAGCGGCACGAGGATGCCGGCCATGCTGGCGATGAACAGGTTGATGACCAGGGCCAGACCGATGGTCAGGCAGAGCATGGGGTCCCGGAAGAACAGGAAGACGGCCAGGGCCATGATCGAGGCCAGCACAGCGCCGTTCAGCACCCCCACCCCGAGCTCGCGCAGAACGATGCGCATGGCGTTGGACGCATTCAGCTCGCGGCTGGCCAGGGCGCGCACGGCGACCGCCAGGGTCTGGGTGCCGGCGTTGCCGCCCAGGGAGGCGACGATGGGCATCAGGATGGCCAGGGTGAGGATCTTGCTGATCTCCTCCTGGACGGCCCCGATGACGCTGGCGGCGATCGCCGCGGTCAGGGTGTTGACCACCAG
>JANPKF010000311.1:0-2528 GCA_031425895.1 Caulobacteraceae bacterium
GCTGGTCAATTTCGCGCCGATCGGTTTCCGCTCGCAGGACGAATTTTACGACATCGAGCGGGTCGAGGTGCTGCGCGGGCCGCAGGGCACGCTCTACGGGCGCAACACCATCGGCGGGGCGATCAAGTACGTCACCCGCAAGATCGGCGCGGAGCCGACCCTTCGCCTGCGCGGCCAGTTCGGCAGCTACAACCAGCGTGACGTGATCGTCTCGGGTAGCGCGCCCGTGGGCGAGAGCGGCTTCTCGGTCTCCGGCGCGATGGCCAAGTTTAACCGCGACGGCTTCGGCACCAACCTCTTCTCCGGGGCCGAGCACTACAATCGTGACATGTTCGCCGGCCGGGCCAGCCTGGAGTACGCCCCCGACGACCGCCTGTTCGCCCGCCTCGCCTTCGAGGCCGTCGAGGATGAGAGCAACGCCCGCCACGGCCACCGGGAGGTTCCCGCCAACGGCCTGGCCGGCCTGTTGCCGCGCGGCGCGGTGCTGCCCAACATCTACGACACCAATGCAGGCCTTGGGGACGAGAACCTGGTGCGCACCCGGGGCCTGTCGTTCCTGGCGCAATATGCGCTGAACGACGTCATCACCCTCAAGTCGATCACCGCCTACCGCGAGGGCGAGACCCGCACCAACATCGACTTCGACAACACACCGTCCCCCGCGCTGGACGTGCCGGCGCTCTACGACGACGACCAGTTCACCCAGGAGTTCCAGCTGCTTTACGAGGGCGAGCGGCTGCAGGGCGTCGTGGGCGTCTATTATCTCGACGCCCAGGCGGGCACCTCGTTCGACACCATCTTGGGGCAAGCCAACCTGACCGTGGGCTCGATCAACAGCTCGACCACCAAGTCGCTGGCGGTGTTCGGCGACCTTGCCTACGACCTGACCGAACAGCTCGCGGTCTCCGTGGGCGGGCGCTACACGGTGGACGAGAAGACCGGGCAGATCTTCCGGGCCAACTACGTGGGCATTCGCAGCCCGCTACTGGGCGGGACCGCCGTGCTGGCGCCATCGGGCGCCACGCCGGCCACCCGCAACCCGCTGACCAACTACACAGGCGATCGGGAAGACAAGGAATTCACCCCGCGGGTCTCGGTGTCCTACGAGTTCAGTCCCGACATGACCGCCTATGCCTCCTACAGCCGCGGCTTCAAGTCGGGCGGCTTTGACCCCCGGGGCGATGCGCGCCTGACCCCACAGACCGTGCTGGGCTTCGATCCGGAAACGGTGAACGCCTTCGAAGTGGGCCTGAAGGGCTCGCTGCTCGACCGTCGGGTCACCTACGCCATGGCGGCCTTCAACAACGACTACAAGGACCAGCAGGTCACCTCGCAGATCCCGGCCACGGCGCCGGCGGTGGGCGTGGCTTCCTTCGTGGACAACTTGGGCGGCTCCACTATCCGCGGCTTCGAGTTCGAGGGCAGCGCCAAGGTCACCGACGCCCTGACCCTGGTGGCCTCCTACGGCTATATCGACGCCCAGATCGACGAGTTCCGGCGGTTCAACATCGTCACCGGCGCCTTCGAGAACATCGCCAGCCAGGTGGTGGTGCAGAACACGCCGGAGCACTCGGCCTATGGGGCGGCGACCTATGCCGTGCCGATGGCCGGCGGGACGCTCTCGCTGACCCCCTCGGTGAGCTACCGCTCGGCCTATTCACAGTTTGAGTTCCCCAATCCGGCGCTCGATCAGGGCAGCTACACCCTGGTGGACTTCGTGGCGGCCTATGAGACCGCCGACGGCCGCTACCGGGCCAGTCTGCAGGGGCGCAACCTGACGGACGAGGTCTACCGGATCGGCGGCTACAACTTCCCCACCGCCCTGTTCGGCTCCTCGGTGATCGGCTTCTACGGCCCGCCGCGCACCTACTCGGTGGTGCTGGAAGCCCGCTTCTAGGCATAAGGGACCAAGACGGCTTTGGCCCTCCGCTTCACGGCGGGGGGCCGGCCTGCCCGGCCAACAGGGAAGAACCTCGATGAGCGTAGCCGCCGACACGGCGCCCGAGCCGACCAAGGCTTACCGCCTCTACGTTCTGGCCATCCTGATCCTGGTCTACACCTTCAACTTCCTGGACCGGCAGATCCTCGGGATCCTGGCGGTCCCCATCAAGGCGGACCTTGGGCTTACCGACGCCCAGCTGGGGCTGATGGGGGGTCTGGCCTTCGCCCTGCTCTATTCCACCTTAGGGGTGCCCATCGCCTGGGCGGCCGACCGGTTCAGCCGCACCTGGATCATGACCATCGCCCTGACGGTCTGGAGCGGCTTTACGGCGCTGTGCGGCCTCACCGGCAACTTCACCCAGCTCTTTCTGTGCCGGATGGGCGTCGGCGTCGGCGAGGCCGGGGGCGTGGCCCCCGCCTATTCGATCATCAGCGACTACTTCCCCAAGCATCAGCAGGCCCGGGCCCTGGCCGCCTACTCCTTCGGCATCCCCATCGGCTCGGCCAGCGGCATCCTCTTTGGCGGGCTGATCGCGGCGGCCATCGACTGGCGCATGGCCTTCATCGTGGTGGGCCTGGCCGGCGTG
>JANPKF010000312.1:0-3564 GCA_031425895.1 Caulobacteraceae bacterium
GCAGCGTCCGCAACCTCGGTATCCGTCCTGAACAGGGGATGGAGGTCATCGTCACCGGCCGCATCACCACCTTCCCGGCCGGCAGCCGCTATCAGATCGTCATCGAAAGCATGGAGGCAGCCGGCGTCGGCGCCCTGCTGGCCCAGCTCGAGAGGCTGAAGGCGAAGCTGGCCGACGAGGGCCTGTTTCGCCCGGAACGCAAACGCCCCATCCCGGCCATGCCGTCCGTGGTCGGCGTCATCACCAGCCCGACCGGCGCTGTCATCCGCGACATCCTCCACCGCATCCGGGATCGCTGGCCCTGCCGGGTCGTCGTCTGGCCTGTCGTCGTCCAGGGTGACGCCGCCGCGCCGCAGGTGGCCGCCGCCATCCGCGCCTTCAACGCCATGCAGCCCGGCGGCCCTGTCCCGCGCCCGGACGTGCTGATCGTCGCCCGTGGCGGCGGCTCGGTGGAAGACCTCTGGGCCTTCAATGACGAGGCCCTCGCCCGCGCGGTCTTCGAGGGCACCATCCCCCTGATCAGCGCCGTCGGCCACGAGACCGACACCACCCTGATCGACTTCGTCTCCGACCGCCGCGCCCCGACGCCGACAGCCGCCGCCGAAATGGCCACCCCGGTGCTGGCCGAGCTGCGCGCCGGCCTGGCGGGCCTCGACCAGCGGCTCAGCCGCGTCGCCGGCCGGATGATCGAGGACCGCCGCACCCGCCTGGCCGCCAGCGCCCGTGGCCTGCCCCGCCCGCAAGACCTGACCGCCGCCGCCAGCCAGCGCCTGGACTACGCCGCCAGCCACCTGACCGGCGGCCTGCGCCGAAACCTCGACCTGCATGCAAACCAGTTGGCCAGGATCGCCTCGCCCCTGCGGCCCGGCCTGCTGGCCACCCGCACCGACGGTGGCAGACGCCGCATAGAGGAGCTTTCGGTCCGCCTGGACGCCGCCTTCAAACGCACCGCCGACGCCGGACCCTATCGCCAGCGGCTGGACGACGCCGGCCGACGAATGGCCAGCTTCCTGCGCAAGGCGGTCGAGGATCGGACCCGAAAGCTGGAAACACTCGACGCCGGCCGCCGCCTCGCCAACTGCATGACCAAAGGCCTTGAAGATCGCGGCCGTCGCATCGACAGCCTCGACAAGCTGCGACAGTCGCTGGATCCCAAGCGCCCGCTGCGGCTGGGCTTCGCCCTGGTCACCCGGCCGGACGGGTCCCTGGTCCGCCAGGGGGCGCCGCTGGCCTCCGGCGAGGCGGTCAACCTGATGTTCGAGGATACGACCCGGCAGGCCGTCATTGACGGCCAGGCCGGCGCGCTTTCGCCGCCTGTCGCTGCGCCGGCCCCGCCAAAGCAAGTCGTCCGAAAACCACCGTCCGCTTCAACCGATCAGGGCGACCTGTTCTAGCGCTCGAACCTGATCGCGCAGCCATCGGCGCCCATCCAGCCCAGCCAGGCAACGCTGGCGATGATCAGGGCGGACGGCGCCACCAGAAGCGAGGTCCATCCTCCCATCCGCTTCGCAAGCAGGACGCCTGCGATGGACAGCATGGCGCCCAGCCCCGTCGGGAACAGCAGGGCAAACCAGACAATCTCCGGATAGTACTGGTCGGGCATCCGCCCGCATCGCGCCAGCTCGGCGGCATAGCCATACTTCAGCAGCCACGAAAGCCAGCCGATCAGGCCCGTACAAACGGCCAGTCCCGCCCATGAGGCCAGGCTGGCCGTGAGGGTCGCCGGCGTTCGCGGTGTTGTCGGATGGGTCATGAGGCGAGCGTGCCGACCGATTTTGCAGCGACCGTGCAGCGCTCGACCACATGTGCAGCGCATTCGGCTCGGCCAACCTTGGCCCGCGCCCTCGCCTTCGCTACATTGCCCCCATGAACGCCTTCGATCGCGACATGGGCCGGGACCTTGCCCAACTTCACTACGGGGACGGCGAATTCGCCATCCTCAAGCCGGGCAAGCACGTCCTTTGCGCCGTCACCGGGGTGAAGATCCCGCTCGACGCTCTGCGCTACTGGAGCCCCGAGCATCAGGAAGCCTATGCCGGCCCGACGGAGGCTCTGAAGCGATGGAAAGAGCTGACCTCCTGAATCGGCGGTCCGCCCTCCTCGGCCTGACCTCGGCGGCCTTTGCCGGCCAGGCCTTCGCGGCGCCTCCGCCCCTGCGCCTCAGCGGTGACTACCGGCAAGGCGGTTTCGCTTTCGGCCGCACCGCGCCACGCGCCGATCTCTGGCTGGACGAAGAGGCCATTGGCCGGGCCGGGCCGAGCGGCCTGTTCGTCGTCGGCTTCGACCGCGACGCCGCCACCACCAGCACCCTTCGCGTTTCCAGCGCCGGCAGTTCGGCCAGCCACATCTTCGACCTGACCCCCGGCGACTTCGACATCCAGCGCATCTCCGGCCTGCCCGCCGATCAGGTCAGCCCGAGCGACCCGGCCCTGCTCGCCCGGCTGAAGGAACAGAACGCCATCAAGCAGGCGGCGCTGGCCAGCCGGATCGACACCGAGGATTTCCGCGGCGGCTTCGCCATGCCCCTGCCGGCCAGGAGCTGGCGGCGCACGGGCCGCTTCGGCGGTCAGCGCATCCTAAACGGCGAGGCCAAGCGGCCGCACTATGGCACGGACCTGGCGGCGCCCAAGGGCACGGCCATTCTCGCCCCGGCCGGCGGTGTGGTCAGCATGGCGGCCAGCGGCATGCATTTCGAAGGCGGCCTTACCATGATCGACCACGGCCAGGGCCTGGTCAGCATCTACCTTCACCAGTCGAAGATCCTCTGCCGGGCCGGCCAGCGGGTCTCGCGCGGCGACAGGATCGGCGAGGTGGGGGCGACGGGCCGGGCCACCGGACCGCACCTATGCTGGCGCATGACCTGGCGCGGTCGTCACCTCGACCCCATGCTGATGGTCGGCAAGGGCGCCCCGGTCTGAACGTCCTTCCGTCAGGGAATTCGTTCCGCGGCCAACATCCACAACACTCCGGTAAGCATCCCCCGCCTAACTGGCCGAACAAGGGTCGCGGCGCGCGTATGACGTGCAGAGAGACGATCCGACTTTCATCTGGGTTGTCCGGGGGTTTTATGTCGTTTGGTCTGGAGTCGTTGCGCGTTCTGTTGGTGGACGACAATCCGCACATGCGCTCCATCGTCGGCGCCATCCTGAAGGGCGTCGGCGTGCGTCAGCTGCGCGAAGCGGGCGACGGGGCCGAGGGCCTGCAGGTCCTCCGCGACTGGCCGGCCGATCTGGCCATCGTCGACTTCCAGATGCAGCCGCTCGACGGCGCCAGCTTCACGCGGCTGGTCCGGGGAAGCGCCGACAGCAGGAACATGTACCTGCCGATCATCATGATGACCGGCTTCGCCGACCGCGGCCGGGTGTTCGAGGCGAGAGACGCCGGCGTCACCGAGATGATCGCCAAGCCTCTGACGGCCCGGGCCATCCTCGATCGCATCGAGACGGTGATCATGCGACCCCGGCCGTTCGTGCGGAAGGATGACTATTTCGGGCCGTCGCGTCGTGGGATCGACGACGTCGTGGAAAAGCCCAAGCCGATGCGGGAACTGGCGATCTAGGGCGG
>JANPKF010000313.1:0-4112 GCA_031425895.1 Caulobacteraceae bacterium
CCTCGCCGCGGGCCGCGAGATGCTGAGCGAGCCGGTCGAGCCGTTGCCGGGGGTGGAGATCGCCCTGGCGCAGCTGTCGGAGCGATACCGGCTGGTGCTGATCACCAAGGGCGACCTGCTGCACCAGGAACAGAAGCTGGCGGCGTCGGGGCTGGGCGACCTGTTCGCGGCGGTCGAGATCGTCAGCGAAAAGGATCGCGGCACCTATGAGCGGGTCTTCGCGCGGCATGGCACGGGCGCGGACCAGGCGGTCATGGCCGGCAACTCGGTGAAGTCCGACATCATCCCGGCGCTGGAGGCTGGCGCCTGGGCGGCGCTGATTCCCTATCCGCTGGTCTGGGCCCATGAGGCGGCGACGGCGCCGCATGAGCATTCCCGCTACCGCGAACTGGCCAGTCTGGCGGAGTTGCCAGGCTGGCTGGCGGAGATCGGCTAGGGCTGTAAGCTGGCCCCTGTTCGCTGGAGGCCTGACTTGAAACGCCTGATCCCCTTTGCCGCCCTTCTGCTGCTGTCCTGCGCCTCGCCGCAACTTCCGCCGCCGCCGGCGACCAGCACGGCCTACGATATCGTCCTGCGCGGCGGGACCATCTACGACGGCTCGGGCGGGCAGCCGTTCAAGGGTGACGTGGCCATCCTGCGCGGGCGGATCGTCAACGTCGGCAAGTTCCCGGGGCGAGGGACCAGGGAGATCGATGTGGCCGGCAAGGCGGTGGCGCCGGGCTTCATCAACATGCTCAGCTGGGCCAACGAGAGCCTGATGGCCGACGGGCGGGGCCTGTCGGACCTCAAGCAGGGCGTGACGCTGGAAGTCATGGGCGAGGGCTCGTCCATGGGGCCCTGGAACGCCGGGATGATCGCCCAGGAGGCTGCGCGTCAGGGCGACGTCAAATACCCGATCACCTGGACGACCCTCGGCGGCTACCTCGAAACTCTGGAGAAGAAGGGCGTCGGGCCCAACGTCGCCTCGATGATCGGGGCCGAGACGGCGCGGACCTATGTCCTGGGCGAGGGCGACGTCGATCCGACGCCGGCGCAGCTGGTCGCCATGCGGGGTCTCGTCGTTCAGGCCATGGAAGAGGGGGCGCTGGGCGTCGGCACCTCGCTGATCTACGCTCCCGGGGGCGATGCCGAGACCGACGAGCTGGTGGGATTGGCCAGCGAGGCCGGCCGTTGCGGCGGCATCTATGTCAGCCACATGCGCTATGAGAGTGACCGGCTGCTCGACGGTGTCGACGAGCTGATCGAGATCTCGCGGCGCTCCGGGGCGCCGGGCGAGATCTGGCATCTGAAGGCGGCCGGCAAGGACAACTGGGGCAAGCTGGACGACGCCATCGCCCGCATCGAGGCGGCCCGCGCCTCGGGCCTGCGGATCAGCGCCAACATGTACACCTACACGGCCGGCTCGACCGGCTTCGACGCCGCCATGCCGCCCTGGGTGCAGGCCGGCGGCCGCGAGGCCTGGATCGCCCGGCTGAAGGATCCGGCCACCCGGGCCAGGGTGATCGCCGAGATCCGCGATCCGAAGGGCGGCTATGAGAACCTCTATCGCCACGCCGGGGCTGAGGGGACGATCATGGTCGGCTTCCGCACCGAGGCGCTCAAATCCCTGACGGGGCGCACCCTGGCCGACTACGCGAAGGAAAAGGGCGTCTCGCCCGAGGACGCCATGATCGATCTGGTGATCGCCGACGGCAGCCGGGTGCAGGTGGTCTACTTCCTGATGAGCGAGGCCAATGTGAAGCGGCAGGTCGGTCTGCCGTGGATGAGTTTCGGCTCCGACGCCGCCGCCCTGGCGCCGGAGGGGGTGTTCCTGAAGTCCTCGACCCATCCCCGCGCCTACGGCAACTTCGCGCGGGTGCTGGGCAAGTATGTGCGCGACGAGAAGGCGGCCAGCCTGCCGGACGCCATCCGCCGCCTCAGCGCCATGCCGGCGGAGAACCTCGGCCTGCGGGACCGGGGCCGGATCGCCAGGACCTATCATGCGGACGTCGTGGTCTTCGACCCGGCGACCATCGGCGACCACGCCACCTACGATAACCCCAAACAGTTCGCGACCGGCGTCAGCGAGGTGATCGTCAACGGTGTGCTGTCGATCGAGAAGGGCGAGCCGACCGGACAGCTGGGCGGCCAGTTCGTGCGCGGCCGGGCCTGGACCGGCTGGTCGGACGGCGGGTGTCGGACGTCAGCGAAGGACTGGCGCTGGTAGTCAGAGCGTCCCGGTCCAGACCACGACGATCCAGGCGCTGAAGACCAGGGCGAGGACGGCGATGGCGCGGGCCGCGAGGCGTTTGCCGGGGCTGGTGATGGCCTGGGCCTCGCGGATGAGCGCCAGCGCGGCAAGGCCGTAAACCAGCATGAACAGGGCCACCGACAGGCCGATGATGAAATTGAACTGGGCGCTGAGGGCCGGGGAGATGGTCACGAAGGCGGTCAGGGTCATCAGAACGCCGGTCAGGATCAGGCCCCGGCGCGGGGTGACCTCCGGGTCGGACTCGGAGAGGAATTTGGGCAGGTAGCCCGCCGCCGCGCCCGCCCGGCCCGTCTCGGCGGTGACCAGGATCCAGCCGCCAAGCGTGCCCATGGCCTTCACCGCCGCGCAGCCGGCGATGACCGCCCCGGCGATGGGTCCGGCCAGTCGGGTGACGACATCGGCAAAGGGCGCGGAGGAGACCTTGAGCTCGGCCGGGGTCAGCACCCCCTGCACGGCGACGCAGGCCAGGATGTAGACGAGGGCGGCGAGGCCGACGCCCAGCAGGGCGGCGCGGGGCAGGTCGCGGGCCGGGTCGCGCACCTTGGCGGCGACGGCGTTGGCGCTTTCGAGGCCAAGGAAGGCCCAGAAGACCAGCACCACGGTGGGCGGCAGGGTCTGGGTCAGGGGCCTGGCGGAGGGGTTCCAGGCCGCCGTGAAGAGCTCGGGATTGAAGTGGAGAAGGCCCAGCACCGTGGCGGCGATCACCGGGATCAGCCCCAGCGCCAGGCTGACGCCGCCGAACCCGGCGACCCCGCGCGCACCCAACATATTCAGGCCCACGAACAGCCACATGATGACCAGCAGACCAACCAGCGTCATACCACCCAGCACCGGAAACAGGCTGGCCAGATAGCCCAGCGCCGCCAGGGCGATGGCGACGTTGCCGGCCCAGCCCGATACCCAATAGGCGGCCCAAGCCACGGGGCCCGTGGCAGGGTGGAGGGCCAGGCGGGGGTAGTCGAGCACGCCGTCGGCGTCGGGGCGCAAGCGGCCGAGGATGGCGAAGACGCCGGCGATGGCGAGGGCGCCGCCGGCCGCGATGATCCAGGCCAGAAGGCTGGAGCTGCCGACATCGGCCAGCGAGGCGGGCAGCAGGTAGAGCCCCGAGCCGATCATGTTGCCGGCGACGAGCAGGGCGGCGAGGGCGGGGCCCATTCGGCGTGCGGGGGTCATGGGGCGAGTTCCGCATGGGGCGTGACGGCGGTCAACAGGCCTGGCCGGCGGGCGGGGGTCTATCGAAGCGGCCTACGATTATACCCGATGTTCGGCGGGCAAGCCGAAAGAGAGCGGCTATCCCGTTGATTTCATGTGCCTTCGACGTTGGTCGAAGGTCAGTGGATGTAGCCCGGGGCGTAGGTCGGACTGTAGGTCGACTGTCATCGAATGTGGGTCGGTTTGCGCCCTGTGCGACCTACACGAAGGGGAGGTGTCACGGTCCGCCCGAAATGGTGGAAACCTATATGTCTAGACATATTCATCCGGGATGACGGCGCACCTCAACTCTCCCCCCGCGAAGCGGGAGGAGGACAGGTTTCGAGCCTTGGCGAGAAACCAGGAGGCGGGCCCCGCCGGCGTTTGGAGGTTCCTTCTGCGACAGGGGAGCCCCCCTCCTGCTTTGTCGCTCCGCTCCAAAGCGGTCCTCCCCCCGCGACGCGGGGGGAGAGTTTTGATCTTTCGCTCCTGGCGATGTCACGAGCGTGGCGGTCGGCTCGTCTTTATCGAAACGGAGCCCTTCATGACCCGCTGGATCGCTGCAATCCTGGCCCTGCTGATGGCCGCCAACGGGCTCTTCATGCTCGGCCAGCCGCAGGCCTGGTACGATGCCGTACCGGGGGTGCCATTGACCGGGCTGTTCAACCCG
>JANPKF010000314.1:0-3527 GCA_031425895.1 Caulobacteraceae bacterium
CGCCGTCACCGGCGACGCCGGCCAGGCGGGGGGCGTCCGCGCCGCCCGCATGCGCCTGGGCCCCGCCGACGCCTCGGGCCGCCAATCGCCCGAGCCGATCGAGAACGGCGACTTCGAGATCAAGGCCGACCTGGTCATCAAGGCGCTGGGCTTTGACCCGGAAGACCTGCCGACCACGCTGGGCTCGCCGGACCTTGAAGTCAGCCGGGCCGGCACGGTGAAGATCCACCGTCGTTCCAAGCAAACCAATCTTTCCGGCGTCTATGCCGCCGGCGACATCGCCCGCGGCGCCTCGCTCGTCGTCTGGGCCATCCGCGACGGCTTCGACGCCGCCGCCGCCATCCACAAGCAGCTGTCGGCCACGCCGGCGCTGATCGCTGCGGAGTAGAGCCCATGTCCGACGTCCTCGACCTCTACTATCGCAACCGCCAGCTGCTGATCGACGGCCACGCCTACGATCCCTCGATGGAGCGCGACTCCTGCGGCGTCGGCCTGGTCTGCGCCATCGACGGCAAGCCGCGCCGCGAGATCGTCGATCTGGCGATCAAGGCCCTGAAGGCCGTCTGGCACCGGGGCGCCGTCGACGCCGACGGCAAGACCGGCGACGGGGCCGGCATCCTGCTCAGCGTGCCGCAGCCCTTCTTCCAGGAACAGGTCGAGGGCGCCGGCCAGACCCTGCGGCCCGGCCCGATCGCCGTCGGCCAGGTCTTCCTGCCGCGCACCGATCTGGGCGCCCAGGAAGCCGCCCGGACCATCGTCGAGAGCGAGGCCCTGCGCTTCGGCTTCTACATCTACGGCTGGCGCCAGGTGCCGGTCGACACCTCGGTGATCGGCGAGAAGGCCAACGCCACCCGCCCCGAGATCGAACAGATCATGCTCTCGCCGCCCCCCGGCATGGACGGCGAGGCGCTGGAGCGGGCCCTGTTCCTGGCCCGCAAGCGGATCGAGAAGCGCGTCGCCCAGGCGGCCATCCAGGACTTCTACCTCTGCTCGCTGTCGGCCAGGTCGCTCATCTACAAGGGCATGTTCCTGGCCGAGAGCATCGACGCCTTCTACCCCGACCTGCGCGACGAGCGCTTCGAGGCGGCGGTGGCCATCTTCCACCAGCGCTATTCGACCAACACCTTCCCGCAGTGGCGGCTGGCCCAGCCGTTCCGCATGCTGGCCCACAATGGTGAGATCAACACCATCAAGGGCAACATCAACTGGATGAAGAGCCACGAGATCCGCATGGCCGCCCAGGCCTTCGGGGACTTCGGCGACGACATCAAGCCGGTGGTCCAGCCCGGCGGCTCCGACAGCGCCGCCCTCGACAACACCTTCGAGGTCCTGGTCCGCGCCGGCCGCGACGCGCCGATGGCCAAGGCCCTCCTCGTGCCGGAAGCGTGGAACGCCAAGTCCGATGAGCAGATGAAGCCGGAGCACAAGGCGCTCTACAGCTACTGCAACGCCGTGATGGAGCCGTGGGACGGCCCCGCCGCCCTCTGCGCCACCGACGGCCGCTGGGTCGTGGCCGGCAAGGACCGCAACGGTCTCCGCCCGCTACGCGCCGCCCTGACTGACGATGGTCTGCTGATTGTCGGGTCAGAGGCCGGTATGTGTGGGGTTCCGGATGAGCGGATCAGCCGCAAACTGACCATCCACCCTGGCCGGATGATCGCCATCGACCTCGTCGAAGGCCGCATGTTCGGCGAGGAGGAGATCGTCGACGAACTGGCCATGCGCCACCCCTACAAGGACTGGCTGGGCAACATGGTCGATCTCGAAAAGGAGATCGGCCCCGGCCCCGAGCCGCGCAAGTGCGGCCGCGAGGAACTGACCCGTCGCCAGTCGGCCGCCGGCTACAGCCTCGAGGACCTGGAGATGGTCCTGGCCCCCATGGTCGAGGACGCCAAGGAGGCGATCGGCTCGATGGGCGACGACGCGCCGCTGGCCGTGCTGTCGGACAAGTACCGTCCGCTCAGCCACTTCTTCCGCCAGAACTTCAGCCAGGTGACCAACCCGCCGATCGACCCCTTGCGGGAAACCGGCGTCATGAGCCTGAAGACCCGGTTCAAGAACCTCGGCAACATCCTGGCCCAGGACGAGGCCCAGACCGACGTCTATGTGCTGGAAAGCCCGGTGCTGACGACGGGGATGTACGAGCGGATCCTCGACTACATCGCCGGCAAGAACCTCAGCGTCATCGACTGCACCATGCCGCTGCCGGCCGCTGAAGCGCGGGCCGGCGACGCCCTTCGCGCCAACCTCGACCGCGTCAAGGCCGAAGCCGAAGACGCCGCCCTGCGCGGCTGCTCGACCATCGTGCTCACCGACACCGAGAGCGGGGAGGCGCGCGTCGGCCTGCCGATGATCCTCGCGACGGCCGGTGTGCACGCCCACCTGGTCGCCAAGGGCCTGCGCTCCTACGTCTCGATCATCGTCCGCTCGGCCGAATGCATGGACACCCACTACTTCGCCGTTCTGGTCGGTGTGGGGGCCACGGCGGTCAACGCCTGGCTGGCGCAGGAAAGCTTCCAGGATCGTCTGGAGCGGGGTCTGGCCGGCGATCTCTCGCTTCGCGACGTCTGCGTGAACTTCAAGACGGCCATCGAACAGGGCCTGCTGAAGATCATCTCCAAGATGGGCATCGCGGTGATCTCGAGCTACCGCGGCGGCTACAACTTCGAAGCCATGGGCCTGTCGCGCTCGCTGGCAGCCGAGTTCTTCCCCGGCATGCCCAGCCGCATCAGCGGCATCGGCCTGGCCGGCATCGAGGCCAAGACCGTCGAGATCCATCGTCGCGCCTGGGAGCCTGCCGCCATCGCCCTGCCGGTCGGCGGCTTCTACAAGGCCCGTCGCTCGGGCGAGGCGCACGCGTTCGAAGCCCGGCTGATCCACACCCTGCAGGCCGCCTGCGACAGCGGCGACTACGAGGCCTACAAGCGCTGGAGCGCCGGGCTGCATCGCCAGAAGGCCAGCCAGCCGCGCCACCTGCTCGATTTCCGCAAGGGCCGCAACGCCGTCGAACTGGACGAGGTCGAGAGCGTCAACGAGATCAGGAAGCGCTTCCTGACCCCCGGCATGAGCCTGGGCGCGCTGAGCCCCGAGGCGCACGGCGCCCTCAACATCGCCATGAACCGTATCGGGGCCAAGTCGGTCAGCGGCGAGGGCGGCGAGGACCGCGCCCGCTACCGGCCGCTGCCCAACGGCGACAACCCCAACAGCGCCGTCAAGCAGATCGCCTCGGGCCGCTTCGGGGTCACCGCCGAATACCTGAACGAATGCCGCGAGATCGAGATCAAGGTCGCCCAGGGCGCCAAGCCCGGCGAGGGCGGCCAGCTGCCCGGCTTCAAGGTCACCGAGATGATCGCCCGCCTGCGTCACGCCACGCCCGGCGTCATGCTGATCAGCCCGCCGCCGCACCACGACATCTACTCGATCGAGGACCTGGCGCAGCTCATCTATGACCTGAAGCAGATCAACCCCGACGCCCGGGTGACGGTGAAGCTGGTCTCGATGACCGGCATCGGCGCCATCGCGGCCGG
>JANPKF010000315.1:0-5143 GCA_031425895.1 Caulobacteraceae bacterium
TAATGAAAAAGAGCGGGCCAGCCCACAATTCAGGCCCTTGGCGGCGCCCCGGCCACCGTCGTGCGATGCATGACCCGCAGGTGGCCGTCATAGCCGCCGTCGGCGAGGTGCAGGGTGCAGCGGTTGTCCCACAGGGTCAGCATGTCGGCCGACCAATGGTGGCGATAGACGAACGCGTCCTGGGTGATGTGCTCGAACAGGAAGCGCAGGATGGCCATGCCTTCCGGCCGGGTCATGCCCTCGATACCGACGGTGTAGACCGGGCTGCAGAACAGGGCCTTGCGGCCGCTGACGGGGTGGGTGACGACCAGCGGGTGGGCGACGGTTTTTTCCGCCTCCTCGCTGACCACGATCTGCATGGTCCGCTTTTCGGTCTCCCTGGCGAAGACGCCGGAGGGACCATAGGCCTGGCGGGCGCTGTGCACCGCTCTCAGGGGCGCCAGTGTCGCCTTCATGGCGTCCGATATTCCCTCATAGGCCCGATAACAGTCGGCATAGAGAGTGTCGCCGCCGACCGGCGGCACGACCTGGGCATGCAGGATGGTGCCGGCCGGAGGACTGGGCTGGAAGCTCCAGTCGGAATGCCAGCCGGCCCCGAAGTTGGTCGCCGTCTCGTCGGGTTCGCGCCGCAGTTCCAGCACGTTGGGCCGGCCCGGCATCGGCTTGATGAAGGGATCCTCGCCGAAGGGGCCGAGTTGCAGGGTGAAGGCCTCGAGGGCGTCGAGGTCCATCGGCTGGTCCGGGAAATAGAGGACCGAATGGGCCGTCCAGGCCTCTCGCACGCCGGCCAGCGCGCTGGCGTCGAGCGGCCGCGACAGATCGATGCCCTCGATACAGGCGCCGAAGCCCTCCGCGCGCGGCGTCACCTTCATGGTGGTCCTCCCTGACCTGTTTTCCGGCAGTAGGCGCCCGCATCCGGCCGGTGACAAGGCCGGTTGTTCCCGCCGATTCCTGCGCTAGGGTGGCTGCGAGGCCATCAACGAGACCCGAAGGACCTACGTCCATGACCATCAACCTTCCGCGCCTTGGCCTGACCGCCGCCTGCGCCGCCCTGCTGCTGGCCACCGGCGCCTGCGACCGCTGGGAAGCCGCCGAAAACAAGGGCGACCCCGCCCCGCCGGCCACGGCTGTTGACACCACGGCGGCCGAGAAGGCCGTCGCCGAGGCCAAGGCCGACACGGTCGAACCGGCCGCGACCGAGACGCCCGCCGCCCCGGAAACGCCGCCTCCCGCCGAGAAGAAATAGCAACGCCTGTTTTTTAGGCGCCTGACACTAATCCGTCCGCGGACGGCCGCCGGCCCTTGAGGCTGGCGGCCTGCTCCCGATGCTGGCGGCATGGCGTTCGACGTTCCCGTCACCCCGGCGGCCGAAACCGCTCAGGCCCAGCGCGCCTTCGGGTGCGGTCGCCTGGCCGTGGGCGCCGACGGCGGCCGCACCCGGCTGCAACGCCTGTATCAGGAAGGCTCGGCCAAGCTGCGCCTGCCGCGCGCCCGGGGCCCCTCGCTCGAGGCGGTGATAATCAACTCGGCCGGCGGCATGACCGGCGGCGACCGCTTCGCCTGGACCGTCCAGACCGGAGCCGGCGCCCACGCCGTGCTCACCACCCAGGCCTGCGAGCGCGTCTACCGGGCCAGCGCCGACACCGCCCGTGTCGATGTCCAGCTCACCCTGGAGTCCGGCGCCCGCCTCGACTGGCTGCCGCAGGAAACCATCCTGTTCGACGGCTCGGCCCTGTCACGGACCATCACCGCCGAGCTTGCCGAAGACGCCGTCCTTCTGCTCTGCGAGGCGGTGATCCTGGGCCGTCACGCCATGGGCGAGACCTTCGCGCGCGGCGCCTTCCATGACCGCTGGCGCATCCGGCGCCAGGGTCGGCTGGTCTTCGCCGATGATCTGCGGCTGGACGGCGACATTCCCCACCAGATCCACCAACCCGCCCTGCTGGCCGGGGCGGGCGCCTTCGCCACATTGCTGCTGGTCGACGCCGGCGCCGACACTCATCTGGACGCCGTCCGCGCCGCAGTCGAAGGCCTCGGCGGCGCCAGCGCCTTCGACGGCAAGCTGGTCGCCCGCCTGGCCGCAGCCGACGGCCTCACCCTGCGCCGCGCCCTGATCCCCGCGCTCCTCGCCCTGGGCGCAACGCCGCCCGCCGTCTGGACCCTCTGATGAACCTGACCCCCCGCGAAAAGGACAAACTGCTGATCGCCATGGCGGCCATGGTCGCCCGCCGGCGGCTGGAGCGCGGGGTCAGGCTGAACCATCCCGAAGCCATCGCCCTGATCAGCGACTTCGTCGTCGAGGGGGCCCGTGACGGCCGCACGGTCGCCGAACTGATGGAAGCCGGCGCTCACGTCATCACCCGCGACCAGGTCATGTCCGGCATCGCCGAGATGATCCACGACGTCCAGGTCGAGGCCACCTTTCCCGACGGGACCAAGCTGGTCACCGTCCATCACCCCATTCGCTGAGAGGGCCCCATGACCCGCCTGCTGTCCGCACTGCTGATCCTCGCGGCCGCCACCCCGGCCGCCGCCCATGAGGGCCATGGCGAGCCCGGCCTGCTGCACGGCTTCAGTGGCGAACACGGCCTGGCCCTGCTGGCCGCCCTAGTCGTCATGGCCCTGGCCGTCTGGCTCCGCAGGCCGCTGGCCCGGCTGGTCGCGCGCTACCGGGCCCGCCGATGATCCCGGGCGAGATCATCACCGCCCCTGGCGACATCGAGCTCAACGCCGGCGCGCCGCGCATCACCCTGGAGGTGGCCAACACCGGCGACCGACCGGTGCAGGTCGGCAGCCACTACCATTTCTTCGAGACCAACCCCGCCCTGGCCTTCGATCGCGAGGCGACCCGCGGCTGGCGTCTCGATATCGCCGCCGGCACCGCCGTCCGCTTCGAGCCGGGCCAGACCCGCGAGGTGACCCTGGCGCCCATCCTTGGCGGGCGCAAAGTCTACGGCTTCCGCCAGTCGGTGATGGGGGACCTCTAAAGATGCGCATAGGCCGCGCCCTCTACGCCGACCTCTATGGCCCGACCACCGGCGACCGGGTGCGCCTGGCCGATACCGAGCTGTTCGTCGAGGTCGAGAAGGACTTCACCACCTATGGCGAGGAGGTCACCTTCGGCGGCGGCAAGGTGATCCGCGACGGCATGGGCCAGGGCCAGCAGACGCGCGCCGAGGGCGCGGTCGACACGGTTATCACCAACGTCCTGATCATCGACCACTGGGGCATCGTCAAGGCCGATGTCGCCCTTAAGGACGGCCTGATCCACGCCATCGGCAAGGCCGGCAATCCCGACACCCAACCGGGCGTCAGCATCATCATCGGTCCGGGCACCGAAGCCATCGCCGGCGAGGGCAAGATTCTTACGGCCGGGGCGATGGACGCCCACATCCACTACATCTGCCCGCAGCAGGTCGAGGACGCCCTGATGAGCGGGGTGACCTGCATGCTGGGCGGCGGCACCGGGCCGGCGACCGGCACGAAAGCCACCACCGCGACGCCCGGCCCCTGGCACCTGCAGCGGATGATCGAGGCGGCCGACGGCCTGCCGATGAACCTGGCCTTCAGCGGCAAGGGCAACGCCTCTCTGCCTGGCGGGCTGGAGGAACAGATCCTGGCCGGGGCCTGCGCCCTGAAACTGCATGAGGACTGGGGCACGACGCCCGCCGCCATCGACAACTGCCTGTCCGTCGCCGACGCCTACGACGTGCAGGTGATGATCCATACCGATACGCTGAACGAGAGCGGCTTCGTCGAGGACACCGTCGCGGCCATAAAGGGCCGCACGATCCACGCCTTCCACACCGAGGGAGCCGGCGGCGGACATGCGCCGGATATCATCAAGGTGTGCGGCCTCTCTAACGTCATCCCCAGCTCGACCAACCCGACCCGTCCGTACACGGTCAACACCCTGGCCGAGCACCTCGACATGCTGATGGTCTGTCATCACCTGGACCCGTCGATCCCGGAAGACATCGCCTTCGCCGAGAGCCGCATCCGTCGCGAGACCATCGCCGCCGAGGATATCCTGCACGATCTCGGCGCCTTCTCGATCATCTCCAGCGACAGCCAGGCCATGGGCCGGGTCGGCGAGGTTCTGATCCGCACCTGGCAGACCGCCGACAAGATGAAGCGCCAGCGCGGCGCCCTGCCCGGCGACGGCGCGGCCGACAACACCCGGGTCAAACGCTACATCGCCAAATACACGATCAACCCGGCCATCGCCCAGGGCGTCAGCCGCCATATCGGCAGCGTCGAGGTCGGCAAGCGGGCCGACCTGGTGCTGTGGGATCCCGCCTTCTTCGCGGTGAAGCCGGACCTGGTGTTGCTCGGCGGCTCCATCGTCGCCGCCCCGATGGGCGATCCCGGCGCCTCGATCCCGACGCCGCAGCCGGTTCACTACCGGCCGATGTTCGGGGCGCTCGGCAAGGCCCTGACCCGGTCCTCCGTGGTCTTCACCTCGCAGGCGGCGCTGGACGGAGGTCTGCGGGCGCGCATCGACACGGACAAGCAGATGCTCGCCGTCCAGAACGTACGGGGCGGTATCTCCAAGGCCGACATGGTCCACAACGACGCCCTGCCGCACATCGAGGTCGATCCGGAAACCTATGAGGTCCGGGCCGACGGCGTGCTGCTTACCTGTGAACCCGCCACGGTGCTGCCGATGGCCCAACGGTATTTCCTGTTCTGATGCTGAAGGTCGCCCAGATCCTCCCCGCCGGCAGCTGGTCCGCCGCCGCCGACCACGTCACCCTGGGCCACGACGGCCGCCACCGTCGCCGCGTCGTGCTGACCAGCGATCACCTGGGGATCGACGCCCTGCTGGATGAGCCGGCCGCCGTGCAGCTGAAACACGGCGACGGGCTGAAACTCGACGACGGCCGTATCCTCGAGGTGCTGGCCGCGCCGGAGGACCTGCTGGAAGTCACCGCCCATAGCCCCGAACATCTGCTCCAGCTCGCCTGGCACCTCGGCAACCGCCACCTGGCGACGCAGATCGACGGCCAGCGCCTGCTGATCCGCTACGACCATGTGATTGCGCACATGCTGGAGCATCTGGGGGCGCATGTGCATCGGGTGAGCGAGCGGTTCGACCCTGAGGGTGGCGCCTACGGCGGAGCGCACCATGCGCATGAGCACT
>JANPKF010000316.1:0-2631 GCA_031425895.1 Caulobacteraceae bacterium
CGGCGTCGAACCGACCCCCAGCTTCAGGGTCGTCGGGGTGACGAAGGTCTCTTCTGTGTAGAAGACGTCGTCGCCCTTGTCGGCGGTCGAGACGATGGAAATGGCCGCGTTGTCGGCGCCCAGATAGCGCTGCATCAGCCAGACGCCCTGGGTCTGGTTGAAGCTGACCAGTGAGCCGCGAACGTTGTTGTAGAGCACCGCCACGACGCGGTTGTCGGTGACCTGGATCTGGTCGCGGTCGAGCGCGATGCGGTCCTTGGGCTCGAACACCACCTGGGCGATCGGCTTCTGCGGCAGGTTGCGGTTGCGCGGCTGGGGGCTGAACTGGTTGGTCAGCATGGTGGTCGTGTCGACGGCCAGCACCGAGCCGGATTTGTAGGATGCGCCCTTCCAGGTCCAGTCCTGCTGGATGGAGACGATCAGCCGGCCACCCACCATGCCGTGCACGTTCGAGCGGGTCGGCAGCATCAGCCGTGTGGTCTTCAGCTGGTCATCGACCACGAACCAGGCGGTGTTGAAGAAGTCGAGCCCCAGCCCGATCAGCACCAGCCGGTTGCCCTTGGCGTCCTTGATGACGTCCGGCGAGACGTTGACGTGCCGGGTCTCGCCTTCGAAGACGGTGGTGGCGGCGCTGAGCGGCTGGCCGCGGCCCAGCACCTTGATGATCCGGCCATAGCCGCTGTCGGTCAGGCTGCCCGGACCCCAGTCGCGGGTCAGGATCAGGCGGTCATCGTCCAGCCACTCGATGTTCTGCTTGCCCTCCTGCAGGTTGAACCCACCGGCCACGAACTTTTTGGAGGCGAGATCGAACTCCCGCACCTCGACCGCATCCTTGCCGCCGTTCGACAGCCGCACCAGGCAGCGGTCGTATCCCGGCGACCGGCAGGTCACGCCCTTCCAGATCCAGTTGGCCTTCTCGTTGGCGCTGAGGGCGTCGAGGTCGAGCACGGTCTCCCAGACCGGCTCGGCGCTGCGATAGCTTTCAAGGGTCGTGCGCCGCCAGATGCCGCGCACATGGTCGGCGTCCTGCCAGAAGTTGTAGACGGCGGCCCCGATGAAGTCGGGCGACGGAATTCGGTCCTTGGCCGACAGCACGGTCAGCGCCTGATCATGCAGGGTCCTGTAGCGCGCATCGCCGGTCAGCGCCGGCTCGGCCCTGGCGTTCTCGGCTTTTACCCAGTCGAGGGCTTTGGGGCTCTCGACCTCCTCCAGCCACTGGAAGGGATCAGACTGGGCCACCGCAACAGCAGCGGAAGCCAGCAACGCGAGGCCGGCAAGCGCGGCAACCCGAAACGAACGCATGAATATCCCCGAAATCTGGAACCGGGGAGCATAGGCGCCCCCGTGGCGGGAGCAAGGCGGCAAAGGCCGCTATTCGTTCGGTTTGAAGTAGGGCTCGACCGGGCCCGACAGCTTGATGGTCATCGGGTTGCCCTTGCGGTCCACCTTGTTGCCGACGGCGACCTTCACCCAGCCTTCGCTGACGCAGTACTCGTCGACGTTGGTCTTTTCCTCGCCGCGGAACTTGATGCCGATGCCCTGTTGCAGCAGTTCCTCGTTATAGAAGGGGCTGCGCGGGTTGGTGCAGAGGCGGTCGGGAAGGTCGGCCATGATACGTCTCGAAATCGGTGGAGGCGGCTCCATACCCCGTCAGGCCGCATCGTGGAAGATCACCCCCAGGGTATGACGTGATCCCGACCGCAGGGCGCTGACCCCGTGGCGCATGGTCACCCGGTAGGTCCCGCGCCCGCCCGCCACCGGCCGACTGTTCACCGCGAACACCACGCCATCGCCCTGGCGCAGCGGCACGACCATCACCCGTGACTGCATCCTTGGGCGCTGCTCGGTCAGCACCAGCTCGCCGCCCTCGAAATCCCGCCCGGGCTCGCTGAGCAGCACGGCCGTCTGCAGCGGGAACACATGCTCGCCGTACAGATCCTGGTGCAGGCAGTTGTAGTCCCCCGGTCCATAGCGCAGCAGCAGGGGCGTCGGCCGCTGCTGCCCTGCCTCATGACAGCGGTCGAGGAACTCAGCGTGCGTCTCCGGGAACTGCACCGCCATCCCCATCGCCTCGTGCCAGCGGTTGGCGATCGGCGCCAGATACGGCCACATCCGCTCTCGCAGGCCCTGCACCATCGGGGGGAGGGGATAGCTGAAGTAGCGGTACTCGCCCCGACCGAAGCCATGCCGGGCCATGATCACCTGGCTGCGGAAGCCGCCCGGCTGGTCGTAAAGGCCAGCGACCCGGTCACATTCCTCGGGCTTCAGCAGATCGGGAAGCACCGCGAACCCTTGAAGGTCGAGGTCCGAGGCGACGGCGGCCCAATCGACCGCCGCCAGCCGTCCCGTGCCGCCGCTCACGCCGCCTTCTCCCCCAAGGCTTCTCTGGCGATGAGGGCCTGCTTGCGCTCGACACCCCAGCGATAGCCTGACAGGGAGCCATCGTTACGAACCACCCGATGGCAGGGAATGGCGATCGCCAGCGCATTGGCGGCACAGGCTCCGGCCACGGCCCGCACGGCCTTCGGCTGGCCGATCTGCTCGGCGATGTCGCGGTAGGTCGCCGTCGTTCCAGCCGGAATATCCCGCAACGCTTGCCAGACCCGCTGCTGGAAGGCGGTGCCGCGCACA
>JANPKF010000317.1:0-5106 GCA_031425895.1 Caulobacteraceae bacterium
CATTCGCCAACGCTCGACCCACACCCAAGGCACGCAATTTCAACCGCTTGGCCCGGAAAGTGCGCCTCGACCCCCATAGAGAGGGCTATAATGTAGTCCGCTTCGATAGCCGCCGGTCGGCCGGGCCGCCCAGTTGCCCCTCGCGCCGACTCCCGGCAGCCGCTAAACCCCCTGTTCCCGCATCTGACGGGCAAAAAGGCCGGGAGACGCCTGAATGACAACGGAAACCCTGGGAGCGCCTTCGCTTGATCGCGGCCTCGTCCTCGACGCGGTGCGCGTGACCGAGGCCGCCGCCATCGCCTCCTGGGCCCTCGTGGGCCGCGGCGACGAGATGGCCGCTGACCAGGCCGCCGTCGACGCCATGCGCAACGCCCTCAACGACCTCGAGATCGATGGCGTCATCGTCATCGGCGAGGGCGAGCGGGACGAGGCCCCGATGCTCTACATCGGCGAGAAGGTGGGCAAGGGCGGTCCCCGGGTCGATATCGCCCTCGACCCCCTGGAAGGCACCAGCCTGACCGCCAAGGCCCAGGCCAACGCCCTGGCCGTCATGGCCTGGGCCCCGGCCGGCACCCTGCTCAACGCCCCCGACACCTACATGGACAAGATCGCCTGCGGGCCCGGCTTTCCGGCCGGCATCCTCGATCTCGACAAGACCCCGGCCGAGAACGTCCAGGCCCTCGCCGACGCCAAGGGAACCACCCCCGACCAGATCACCGTCTGCGTGCTGGACCGGCCCCGCCATGCCGAGATCATGGCCAGCCTGCGGTCTGTCGGGGCCCGGGTCGCCCTGATCTCCGACGGTGACGTGGCCGGGGTGATCAACACCGCTGACCCGGAAACGGGCATCGACCTCTACATCGGCCAGGGCGGCGCGCCCGAGGGGGTGCTGGCCTGCGCGGCGCTGAAATGCGTCGGCGGCCAGTTCCAGGGCCGGCTGATGTTCCGCACCGCCGACGAGCGCGGCCGTGCAGCCCGGCTGGGCATCACCGACCTCGACCGCAAGTACGACCTGGACGACATCGTCCGCGCCGACGCCATCTTCGTCGCCACCGGCGTCACCAAGGGGGCGCTGCTCGACGGCGTCACCTATCGCAACGGCTTCGTCCATACCCATTCTCTGGTCATGAACAGCCACAGCCACACCGTTCGCGAAGTGCGCATGAAGCGAGCCCTGAATGGCTGACGGCGCCGGCCCGGAAAACTTCCTGGGCGTCCGCAAGTCGCTCACCGGCCGCGTCTGGCGCCGCCGCGCCGCCGATGAGAGCATCGCCCGCGAGCACCAGCTGCGCCATGGGCTCAGCGAGCCCCTGGCCCGCGCCCTGGCCTCGCGCGGCGTCACGGCCGAGGGGGGAGGAGACTTTCTCAATCCCACACTCAAGGCGCTGTTTCCCGACCCTTCCAGCTTCGCCGACATGGACCGGGCCGCGGAGATCCTCGTCGACGCCGCCGTCAGCGGCCGGCCCGTAACGGTCTTCGCCGACTACGACGTCGACGGGGCCAGCAGCGCCGCCCAGCTGGTCCGCTGGTTCCGCGCCATGGGCCGGGACCTGCCGGTCTATGTCCCCGACCGTATCCTCGAGGGCTATGGCCCCAGCCCCGCCGCCTTTCGCAAGATCAAGGACAGCGGCGCCGAGCTGGTGATCACCGTAGACTGCGGCGCCGCCGCCCATGACGCCCTTATCGAGGCGGCGCGAATCGGCCTCGACGTCGTGGTCATCGACCACCACCTGATGCGGGGCGACCCGCCGCCCGCCGCCGCCCTGGTCAATCCCAACCGTCCCGACGACACCTCCGGCCAGGGGCACCTTGCCGCCGCCGGCGTGGTCTTCGTGCTGCTGGCCGCCCTCAACCGCGAGGCGCGCAAGCGCGGCCTGTTCGAGGACCGCGCCGCCCCCAACGTCATGGACTGGCTGGACCTGGCCGCCATGGGCGCCTTCTGCGACGTGACCTCTCTGACCGGCTTCAACCGCGCCCTGGCCGCCCAGGGCCTGAAGGTGATGTCAGGCTGGCGCAACATCGGCCTGAAGGCCCTGCTGGACGTCGCCAAGAGTCAGGGACCGGCCACGGCCTTCCACGCCGGCTATATCCTGGGGCCGCGCATCAACGCCGGCGGCCGCATCGGTCGCGCCGACCTCGGGGCGCGGCTGCTCAGCACCGAAGACCCGGAAGAGGCCTCCGCCCTGGCCCAGGAGCTCGACGCGCTCAATGCCTCCCGCAAGGAGGTCGAGAAGGCGGTGATCGACGAGGCCGTCGCCGCCATCGAAAAGCAGAGCAACTTCGACCCCGATGCCCCCGTCATCGTCGCCGCCGGCGACGGCTGGCATCCGGGTGTCGTCGGAATCGCCGCCGGGCGGCTGCGCGAGCGCTACCGCAAGCCGGTGATCGTCATCGGCATCGACCGTCCCGCCGACATCGGCAAGGGCTCGGGCCGCTCCCAGCCGGGGGTCAACCTCGGCCGCGCCATCCAGTCGGCCTACGACGACGGCCTGCTGCTGGCGGGTGGCGGCCACGCCATGGCGGCGGGCCTCACCGTTCGGCCCTCAGGCATCCCCGAGCTCCGCGCCTACCTCTGTGACAAGCTGGCGGGCGAGATGATCGACGCCGCCGCCCAGGACGCTGTCGAGATCGACGCCCTGATCGCGCCCGGCGGCGCCACCCGCGCCCTGTGGAGCGACTTCCAGCGCCTGGCCCCCTACGGCCCCGGCAACCCCGAGCCCTTGTTCGCCATTCCCGACGCCCGAATCGAATACCCGATCGCCATGCGCGGCGGGCACATCCGCGTCACCCTGGTCGATTCCTCAGGCCAGCGGCTCAAGGCCGTCGCCTGGAGGGCCGGGGAGACGGAAATGGGCGAGCGGCTGATGGCGGGCGGCGGCGGCCTGCACCTGGCCGGCAAGCTGAAACCCGATGATTGGCAGGGCCGGGAGGGCGTTGAACTGGAGATCGAGGACGCCGCCGACCCCCGAAAAGCGGTCGACTGATTTTTCTCTTCCGGTCGGGGTTGCGCCCCCCGGCTGGGTTGGCTATATCGCCGCTTCCTCGCCGCGCGCCCTTCGTCTATCGGTTAGGACCCCAGATTTTCAATCTGGTAAGAGGGGTTCGACTCCCCTAGGGCGTGCCACGAGGCCTTTTCGGAAATCAGAGAAGTTTACCCAAAATGGGTGCGACGGACTGTCGCGTTTGGGGTCTGATAGCCGCGCAACCCGACATTCAGTGATTGACGGCTCACCTCACAGGAGAACAATGTTATTCTTGAGGCGCTTACCGGCGTGTATGCGGTAGGTGGGGGAGAGTGATGTCTAGTCTGGATGTGCATATCGAGGATCCGCACGAAGATGCGGTGAGGATCAGCGGACGGATCAAATGGTTCGATCTGGGCAAGGGCTACGGCTTCATCGTCCCCGACGACCCGGGTGTGACCGAACTGCGTGACGTGCTGCTGCATGTGACGTCGCTTTGCCATCTGGGCCGCGATTCGGTCCTCGAGGGATCGGTCATCGTCTGCGACGCGGTCAAGCGGCCCAAGGGCTGGCAGGTCACCGATATCGTCGAGCTCGACGAGAGCGCCGCCCCGCCGATCGAAGACCGCCCGCGCCGAATCGAAGAGCCACGCCGCGACGGCCGCCTGGGCGCCAAGGAATCTCGCCAGCGCGCGACCATGGTTGTCGCCGACGGCCCGATGGAGCGCTGCAGCGTCAAATGGTTCAACCGCACCAAGGGCTACGGTTTCGTGGTGCGCGATCACGAGCCGGGCGATATCTTCGTCCATATCGAGACCCTGCGTCGCAGCGGCCTTGATGACCTGCAGCCTGGGGAAGCGGTGATGGTTCGCTTCGCCGAAGGGCCCAAGGGTCTGGTCGTGGCGCAGATCGAGGCCTCCTGAGCCTCAAGAGGTTCGGAGTAGTCGTTTGACCCCAGCGTATCGTATCGGCCGCGCCCTGTTGCTGGCGGCGGCCCTGGCCTGTTCCGGCCCCCTTCTGGCAGCCTGCAAGGGCGCGGAACCCAAGGCCGAGACCCTGATCTCGCCGCTCGAGCCGCTGACCGTCACCACGGCTTCGGGCGTCCACAGGTTCCAGGTCGAGATCGCCGACGACGAGACCGAGCGCCGCGACGGCCTGATGTGGCGTGAGAGCTTGGCGCCTGACCGCGGCATGCTGTTCGACTTCAAGACCGAGGCGCCGCGGTCCTTCTGGATGAAGAACACCCTCATCCCGCTCGACATCATCTACATCGCCGCCGACGGGACGGTGGTCTCCATCGCCGCCATGGCCATGCCGAAGTCCGAAGAATCGCTGCCCTCGCATGGCGATGCGCTGGGCGTGCTGGAGATTGCCGGAGGCCGGGCCGGCGAGCTGGGCATCCAGCCGGGCGACAAGGTCAGCCACAGGATCTTCAAGGGTGAGTGACGAGACCCCCACGCCGCCCGAGGGCTTCGTCCCCTCCGCCCGCGGCCCCTACACCACGCACAATGGCCCCATGTTCCACCTGAACAGGGACGACGGGACCTATGAGCACGCCTTCTTCGTCCTGCCCCGCCACTGCAACGGCATGGGCTTCGCCCACGGCGGCATGATCGCCACCTTCATGGACGGCGTGCTGGCCAGAGCCGTCCATGGCGCCACCGGCGGTCACGCGGCGGTGACGGTTCACCTGTCGCTCGACTACCTCAGCGCCGGCCGCAAGGGCGAGTGGCTGTTCGGCGAAGGGCGGGTCACCCGCGAGACCCGCGACCTGGTTTTCGTCGAGGGTCGTATCCACGCCTCAGGCCGCGACGTCGCCCGCGCCACCTCCATCTTCAAGCCCTTGCGAAGGAAGGTCCCCTGAGCCCTTTCATCGGGCGGCGCAAAGTGGCAAACACCGCCGTTCCGATGATGACGGGGCGTAGCGCAGCCTGGTAGCGCATCTGCTTTGGGAGCAGAGGGTCGCAGGTTCAAATCCTGCCGCCCCGACCATTACGGGATAAGGCTTTGCGGCGATGGGGCCGCTTCGCCGCACGACAAGTTTTACAGGCGGTTTTACAGCGGCTGTTCCGCGCACGTTCCGGAGGATGGGATGGAATCGGTCGTTGCGGGTCTTGTCGTGGCTGCAGTCGGCGGAGTTAGT
>JANPKF010000318.1:0-1606 GCA_031425895.1 Caulobacteraceae bacterium
GACTCCCGCAAGGGCCGACCCGGAATCGGCGACGGCACATGCGGCTTGGATATCAGGTGGAGATTGTCGGCGCGGTTCGCAAGGCAAGTCTGACGACGACGGTTCGCTCAGTCCGGAAGCACCGGCTCGGCGCCGAACGGCCGGTTCATCACGGTCAGGGCCTCCCTGGCGACATAGATCCTGTTGCGCTCATAGCCCGTCCGCTCTCGCAGCACGCCAATATCGCAAAGCTGGCTGACAGCCTTGGAGGCGGCGGGGAACGAAACCCCGAGCAGTTCAGCAAGGCGGGCGATGCTCACCACCGGATACTGAGGGATCACCTCCAGCGCGCGTAAGGCCGAGGAGCCCTTTCGGAACGCGCGGCGGGCGAGCCAGATGGTTCTCAGAGCTTCCAGGGACTCGCGCGTTCTCTTCAGCTCCGCCGCCGAGCCGATAACGGCCTCGGAGAGGAAGCCGATCATCGCCGGCCAGTCCAGTCGCTGCTGGGCGGCCTTCAGGGCGTCATAGTAGCGCAACTTGTTGGCCTCGATGTAGGCCGACAGGTAGAGGGGCGTGCGCCCCTCCGCCGCCATCATCACGGGCAGCAGCAGCCGCCCCACCCGGCCGTTGCCGTCGCGAAACGGGTGCACCGCTTCAAAATGGGCGTGAGCGATCGCCATGCGGGTCAACAGGCTCTGCTGCTGAGCGTGCAGGCCATCGGCGCGCATGTAGGCGACGTTGTCGGCAAGGCACGGGGGGACGCGATCCGCCGGCGGGGGATTGAATGTGGAGTAAGCGATATCCTGCCCCCCGATCCACACCGTGACCTCCCGCAGGGCGCCGGGCTTGTCCCGATAGTCCCGGTCGGGGCGCATGACGCGCCGGTGCAGGTTCTGGATCAAGGCCAGGCTGAAGACGTCCGTCCCGCGTGCGCGGGCTCGAACCACAGCGGTCTGCAGGGCTGCGGCGTAGTTGCGGACAAGCCGGACCGCGCCCTGTGTCTCGTCGTCCTGGGTTTCCTCCGCGGTCAGCAGCTCGTCCAGGGTGCTGTGAGTTCCCTCGATCGCGGAGCTGCTGACGGCCTCCTGTCGGGTCAGGATGCGGCTTACGACATAGGGGTCGTGGAGGGTCTTTGCGTAGAGGTCCACCTCCACCATCGCCTGTTCGGCCGCCAGGTGGCGAGCGCTGGTGGCCCCGAGCATGACGCCTTGCTCCGGCGGCGCGCGAGGCACGACCCCATGGGCGTTGTCATGCGGCGGCGGCAGGCGGACCAGGGTCTCCCGGACGGCGTGGCTGAGGTCATCCCGGCGCATGGTTACACTATCGAGGGACTGGGCCGCTTTATCAAATCATTTTGTCAAAAGATTTAATAAGAGACCACATTTTCCGACCAGCGCTCTGTTTGGAGGATCGTTTTGGTCGTCACAGGCCAAGCTGTCGGGCCCTCGCGGGCATGGCCAGGGTTCTGGGCGTCGAGATCTGGCGTCCGGAAATGGAAAGGGGCGCCGACACGTCGGGTGGGGCCCCTATTGTTTGGGGAATAGGAGTGGCAACCCAGACCAAAATATTGGCAAAAAAACGCACAAAAAACCGAGCGAAATCACCCACAAAATTCCGCGGGATGTTT
>JANPKF010000319.1:0-5732 GCA_031425895.1 Caulobacteraceae bacterium
AGGCCGGCGAAGGCCGAGCCGTTGTTTCCGGCCGCCGAACTATAGGCGTAGAGCATCTCCGACAGCCCGTGCGGACCGCTGTTGAGCAGGCCCTTGAGGGCTTCAGGCAGCACCGCCGCCACGGCCGTGAAGCCGAGGATCATGATGGGCAGGATGAGCACCGCCAGCATGGCGAACTTGATCTCGCGCGCCTCGACCTTCTTGCCGAGGTACTCCGGCGTGCGGCCGACCATCAGGCCGGAGACGAACACCGCCAGCAGGGCCATGACGATCATGCCGTAGAGGCCCGAGCCGACCCCGCCGGGCAGGATCTCGCCCAGCTGGATCATGAACATGGCGATGCCGCCGCCCAGGGGGGTGAAGCTGCCGTGCATGCCGTTCACCGCGCCGTCGCTGGCGCCGGTGGTGGCGGCGGCGAACATGGCGGTGGAGGCGGGGCCGAAACGGACTTCCTTGCCTTCCATTGAGGGGCCGTGGGGAACGTCGGCGGCGATCAGGGCCGGTTGCGGGGTGAGGGTTTCGGCGGCGTAGAGACCGCCGGCGGCGGCGCCGACCAGGATGACCATGACGGCGGCCAGGGCGCGGGCTTCCCTGGTGGCGATGACCATGCGGCCGAAGGCGAACACGGCGGCCAGGCTGAGCACGTTCATGGCGACGATCTGGATCAGGTTGGTCCAGGCGTTGGGGTTCTCGAACGGGTGGGCCGAGTTGGCGTTGAAGACGCCGCCGCCGTTGGTGCCGAACTGCTTGATGATCTCCTGGCTGGCGACCGGGAACATCGCCAGCGTCTGCTGGGCGCCTTCGACGGTGGTGATCGGCGTACTCGCGGCCAGCGACTGGGGCACGCCGAGCGCGACCAGAAGCAGGGCGCCGACGAGGCTGACCGGAAGCAGGACGTAGAGGACGATGCGCACGACATCGACCCAGAAGTTCCCCAGTCCCTCGGCGCGGTCGGCGGCGAAGGCGCGGGCGACGGCGGCGGCGATGGACAGGCCGGCGGCGGCGCTGACGAAGTTCTGCACCGTAAGGCCAGCCATCTGGCTGAAGGTCGAGACGGTCTGCTCGGGCGAGTAGGACTGCCAGTTGGTGTTGGTCACGAAGCTGACGGCGGTGTTGAAGGCCAGGTGCGGCGACAGGCCTTCAAAGCCTTGCGGGTTGAAGGGCAGCAGGCCCTGCAGGCGCAGGATGGCATAGAGAAAGGCGAAGCCGGTGGCGCTGAAGGCCAGCACGGAAGCCGCGTAGGACAGCCAGGTCTGGGAGGCGCCAGGCTTGACGCCGAGCGCCGCCAGGGTTCCCCGCTGGACGGGCTTCAGGACCGGATCGAGCCAGGTGGCTTCGCCGGTCCACACGCGTTTGAGATAGGCGCCGAGCGGCCAGCTCAACGCCAGTGTGAGGCCGATCGTGAAGACGATCTCGGCCCAGCCCCGCCAATCCATGCGAGGTCTCCTTTTTGAATGAGGGTCAGAAGCGGTCGGGGCGGATCAGCGCGGCGACCATGTAGATGGCGAGGCCAACGGCGGCGGCGCCGTAGAGCAGGGTCAGTCCCATGGGATCAGACCTTCCGTAGCAAGGCGGCATAGAGGCCAAAGAGCGCGAAGGCTCCCAGCCCCAGGGCGAGAAAGAGAATATCGGCCAAGGCGGCTCTCCTGATTGGGAGCCGGACGGTGCGCCCGGGGCGCGTCAGGGTTCGAGCCGGAAGGACCGGCGCGGGCATAAGGATCGCATAAAGGCGGGCGCCGGCGGCAATGCGCTCCCCACCTGGACGCTGAAGGCGATCCCCGTCCGATCCAGGGGACGGATATTTCGCCTTGAGGTTGTCACAAATCGCGCATATTCTACCTGTGGTTTTCGATTGATGCGCCCCCCACTTCAGAGGTCGGCGGAGACGTTCTTCAGTTTCGTGACGATCGTCAGGCCCAGCGCTGTCGATCACTGTAGCTTCAGCACCGCCGTTCTGCCTGCTGTCCTCGCTACGACAGGCTGAACCCGCGCGGTTCGACCAAGGCAATGGAAGTCAAAGAAACCATCCACTTAATCTTACGGAAGAGAGATCATGGCACGGGTTCTGATCGTTCTCGATGGTGACTATCGTTTCGCGCAAGACGGGCCGAGCCCGGGGACGCGCGACTTCAGCTATATTGAGCTGACCACGGCGATAGCCGCCGCCGGTCATGCCATAACCAAAGCGCATCGGCAGCTGGATGCGACCGCCGATATCCAGACGTTCACCTTCGACAACTCGGTCAATCTGCTCGACTTCGACATGCTCTGGCTGATCGGTCTCGACGGACGCAACGTCTCGGGGAGCACCGTCAAACTGCCGGACGACGAGCTTCTCGCCCTCTCGCGCTTCATGGCGGCGGGCGGCGGGGTTTTCGCCACCGGCGACCACGACAGCATCGGCGCCGACATGTGCGGCCACATTCCGCGCATCCGTTCGATGCGCGCCTGGTTCGGGGCCGGCGACGGGGCGACGCCGATGGAGGCCATCCTTCCCGGCTTTCCCCGCAACAACCCGCCGATCGGCGCCGACGCCCTGGGGCAGGACCGGAACGAAACGACGCGGCACAATCCCGCCGGCGACTATGACCAGAACGACGACGGGACAGACGAAGCCTTCGTCTGGTTCGAGAACCAGTCCGATTCCGTTCCGCAGCCGCTGACCGTGCAAGCCCCCACCCACGACATCCTCAAGCGGCCGGACGGCGTCGCCATCACCCACTATCCGGATCACATGCATGAGGGAAAGACGCTCGGCGAGGTCATGGGCTATCCCTACGACACCGCCAGCGCGACCTTCCTCGGTGAGGCCTTTGCGGAATATCCGATGGTCGCCGGTCACCGCGAGATGCCGCGGGTCGTCGCGACCGGCCAGACGGTTCCCTTCGCCTCCAGGTTCGCCAGCTCCGGCGGCAACCTGGATACGCTCGTGCCTGTGGTAAAGTCGGTCAACACCCTGTCGACCTACGACGGGCGGGCCGTCGGGGTCGGACGGGTCGTCACCGGTTCGACCTTCCACCACTATGTCGATATCAACCTGACCGGCGATCGCCGGATCGATACGGTCGCGGAATTCGACCTGACCGGGCCCGACGCGGCCAAGACCCGCGGCTTCAACGACAATCCGGCGGTCTATGCCGACATCAAGCAGGTCTTCGCCAACATCACCGCCTGGCTGGCCCGGCCGCGCGCCGGGATCCAGCTGATCCTCGAGCGCAGCACCTTCAGCCAGGCCGAGGCGACGGCCGATTCCACCTTCGAGGGCGCCATCCTGGTCGTCGTCGACGGGCTGAAACCCACGCAGTTTCCGGGCGGCGGCATCATCACCGCCTCGCCCAGCCAGGCGCAGCTCAACGCCTGGGCGCCGGTGATCACCGCGCTGGAACCGGCCGGCCTGACGTTCACGCCGACCGCCCTGGCGACCGATGACAACGTCGCCAACGACCGCCTGCAGAGGATCACCTTCACCTATCAGGTCACTGTGACTCCGGGGGCGGCCTTCGGGTTCGCGGGGAATTTCAACCACATCCAGCTCGACGCGGCGCTGGCTTCAGGCGCGGTCTCGGCGCCGCTCACCGACAGCGCGCAGATCACCCTGGTCAAGTCGGCCAACCCCTTCATGCTCGATCTGGCCAACAACAATACGACGCCCTGGCTGAGCTCTGACCTGCGGGTCTTCCCGATCGTGGCCGGCGCGCCGGGATCGCCGCTCGCCAATGGCGCCTCGCGCCAGGATGCCATCAACCATCTGACCGGTCTGCTGGGCTCCATGAACGTCGGAGATTTCGAGGCGCTGCCAATGGGGCAGGGCGCCTCGGCGTTGAGCTCGCTTCCGACCACCACCGGCGCCCCGAGCCGCAACGTCTACAACTTCGCCATCGCGCGGGTCCGGCTGCCCGCCGCCAGCGCCTCTGTTCCCGCCCTGCGGGTCTTCTTCCGTATCTTCACCTCACAGACCACCGCGGCGCTGACCTACAATGAGGCCCCGGCCGGCACACCGGTGGCGGGATACAAGCGAACCAGTCCCGCGCTCCCGAATGATCGCATCGCCTTGCCGGGGACCAACGGCGCCGGATCGGAATGGCTCTCCTTCCCGATGTTCGCCGCCACGCGCGCGGGTTCGCCGGCCAGCCAGACCGATCCGGCGAACCTTCGTCCGCTGATTGTCGGCGACTCGGCCTACTTCGGCTGTCTGATCGACAACAACCTGCCGGGCGGTTACCTGACCGAAACGCCGTCGGGCGGTCCGACGCTCGACCTGCCGTCGCTGATGATGAACGATCACCAGTGCATCGTGGCGCAGATCGAGTTCGCCGACACGCCGATCCCCAACGGCGCCAATCCCTTTACCTCCGACAAGCTGGCGCAACGCAATCTGGCGCTCAGCGAGATCGCCAACCCTGGCCTCGATCCCTCGCGACGGGCCTTCACCACCTTCGAGATCGAAGCCTCGCCGGAGGCCATCTCCGACGAGCTGCCGCCGGACGAACTGCTGCTCGAATGGCGCGGTCCGGCGCCGGAGGGGACCGAGGTCAGCCTCTACATCCCCGGCTGGGACGCTCATCAGGTCGTGGCGCTGGCCGACCGCTTCTATGCGCGGCACGACCTGCGGGCGCTCGATGCCCATACGGTGGCCCTGCCGGGGACCGGCACGCGTTACGTGCCGCTGCCGCAGAGCCTTGTCCGCCGCACGGGGGTGCTGGTCGCCGGCCTACCGCTGGGCGTGAAGCGCGGGCAGCGCTTCGATCTGGCCGTGCGCCAGATCACCAACCGCAGCCGCGGGCTGAAGCTGGAGCCGCCCAAGGTGCAGGTCATCGACAGGGAGGAGGCCAGGAAGCTGGCTGGCCGGTACGAACCGAAGGGCAAGACCAAGGGCAAGGCCGCCGCCGCCTCGGCCGCCAACGCCTCGGTGATCCAGCTCGACGCGCGGCGCACGCTGATCCTCGACCGGGGAGTCATCGATTCCTCGGCCGATCACGCGCTGATCATCGAGCATCCCGACAAGGCGACGGCGGCGGCGGCGCGGCGCGCGGCCCAGCCCTGGCGTGAGACGATCGGCGCTTTCCAGCTGGGCATACCGGTATCGGTCAAGGCCGAGATGCTGGTCCATCACATGCGCCTGCTGTCGGTGATGCGCTGGCGGGCCGAGCGCTTGCGGCCCTCGAACCGGTGGTATGCGACCTTCTTGCGCTACGTCGAGCTGTTCTCCGACAAGGTGCGCGGGCTCGGCGGCAACCCCGATCTCGTGCCGGCGACCGCCGATGGCGTGATCCCGGGCTTCGACGGTGGCCAGCCTGGCGGACAGCCTGGCGGCGAGGGTGGCCTGCTCTTCGATGCCGGCGATGACGACTGGCTGGGCGACACCGACGGGCTCGATGCCGACGGCAAGCCCGGCGCATGGTCAGGCAAGGTCAGTGGCCTGCTGTTTGATCATTTCGGTGATTTCGAGGGCTTTACGCTGGAATCCTACGCCGGGGCCCATCGCCGCTTCTTCAGCCGCGAAGCGGCGATCCTGAAGATCGCCGAGGCCGCGTGGCGCGAGCGGCATGTGGTCACCGTCATCACGGTTTCGGCGAAGTCGCGGGCGGTGGCTCGCCTGCTGCTGCGAGGCTACGGCGAGGCCTAGACCCTTTCAGGTTTTGATGTACGCATCAAAACCTGATCAAAAGGGTCTAGAATCAAACATTTAGAGCACGTCCGGGCGGCGGAACCGCGTACACTTCCGCCTGACG
>JANPKF010000320.1:0-3224 GCA_031425895.1 Caulobacteraceae bacterium
AGCTGTGGCGAGGAATGGATCATGCTGACCGGCGATGATCCGAACGGCGTCGGCTATGTCGCGCAAGGCGGCCACGGCTGCATCTCTGTGACGGTCAACGTCGCGCCGGAAGCCTGCGCCACCATGTACAACGCCTGCCTGAAGGGCGACTTCGAGACCGCCCGCTACTGGCAGGACTGCCTGATCCTGCTGCACAAAGCGCTGTTCGCGGACGCATCCCCCAGCCCGACCAAGTTCGCGCTGGCGACGCTTGGACTGTGCTCTGAGGAGTGCCGCCTGCCGATCAGCCCCTGCTCGGAAGCCGCCCGCGTTCAGGTTCTGGACGCGATGCGCGCCGCCGGCGTGCTCTGATGGCTTCGAAAGCAACCAGCAGCGGCCTGATCGCCGAGAACCGGCGCGCGAAGTTCGACTACTTCCTCGAGGATCCGATCGAAGCCGGCATCATGTTGCTCGGCACCGAGGTGAAGAGTCTGCGCAACGGGCGGGCCAACATCGCCGAGTCCTATGCGGCGGTCGAAAACAACGCGATCGTCCTGATCAACGCCGACATCCCGCCCTATGCCGGCGGCAACCGCTTCAACCACGAGCCCCGGCGGCCCCGGAAGCTGCTGCTGAAAAGCAAGCAGATCGACAAGCTGATCGGTGCAGTGCAGCGCGAGGGCCGGACGATCATCCCGACCAAGCTGTACTGGAACGAGAAGGGCCTCGCGAAGCTGGAGCTGTGCCTGGCCAAGGGCAAGAAGCTGCACGACAAGCGGGAAGCCTCGGCCGAGCGCGACTGGCAGCGGGACAAGGCGCGGCTGCTGAAGGACCACGGTTAGGCTAGTCGATCAACTCCCGCACCCGCTTGAAGATGTCCTCGAACATCTGAGGCATCAGGCGTCCGGTGTTCGTGTTCAGCCGTGAACAGTGGTAGCTGTTGATCACCCGGTAGGGGCCGGCGTCGAACTCCGAACCGTGGCCGGGAGCGCCGGTCGAGCCCTTGAGGTTCAGGGCCCGCAGCAGGCTGCGGCGTGAGACGTCGCCAAGCGTGACGATGACCTTCAGGTTGGGCATGGCGGCAAGCGTGTTCACGAAGAACGGCCGGCAGGCCTTTTCCTCCGAGGTCTCCGGCTTGTTCAGCGGCGGCGCGCAGCGGACGGCGTTGGTGATCATGCAGTCGACGAGCTGGATGGAATCGTCCGGCCGGGCCTCATAGGTCCCGGTGGCGAAGCCGGTCTTCTTCAGCGTGTCGTAGAGCAGCCAGCCGGCATGATCGCCGGTGAAGGGCCGGCCCGTTCGGTTGGCCCCGGTGCGGCCGGGGGCGAGACCCGCGACCATCAGCCGGCCGTTCCAGTCGCCGAACGAGGGGGCCGGGCCGTTGTACCAGTCGGGCTCCTTGCGCTGGTTCTCGCGCCGGTACTCGACCAGGCGCGGACAGAGCGGGCAGTCGCGCGGCGGTTCGGGGGAGGTGAGGTCGACGGTTTGGGTCATTTTGGCGGCGTCATTGCTTCTCGGCGCTCCAGGGCGATGCGCGCGTACTTGCGGACCACGACAGTCTGGTCCGGATCGTCCCTCAAGGTCCTGATTCTGCAGAGGGTGTCTGCGTCCGCGAACTGCATCATGCGGCCGAGTCCCTCCAGGATAGATGCCGTGACGCGTGGGCCTTGACCCTCCAAGAGCCGAGAAGCGGCACGGAAGACCTCTGAATCGGTCGCGCAGCCCTCCGCGAACAGGAAAGCTGCCGTTCCCAAGCCCGCATCAGGCAACGCAAGAGCGGTGGCCAAGGCCTGATAGTTCTCGCCGCGCCATAGTGATCGCAGCATGCGCTGAGTATCGAGGTCGCTGTCGGCGCCCTGGAGCAGGCGGGCAAATGCCGCTGCGCCGGCGCGGTAGGGTCTGGTCATGTCGTTGGCGGCAGGTTCCCTTACAGTTCGTCTTCGGCTTCAATCTCGGCGCGGGTGCGGTTGTCGTAGCCGCTCCCGCCGGCACGGTGGGACGGCGCCCGCGAGGGCCGGCCGATGACGTCGCCCAGGTCGGCGAGGTCGATGAAGTGATCCGCCTGGCGGCGCAGGTCGTCGCTGATCATCGGCGGCTGGCTCTTCACCGTCGAGACGACACTGACCCGCACACCCTTGCGCTGGACGGACTCGACGACGGCCCGGAAATCGCCGTCCCCAGAAAACAGCACCAGATGGTCGGCCGTCTCGGCCATTTCCATCATGCCCACCGCGATCTCGACATCCATGTCGCCGCGCCAGCGGTCGCGGCCCTGGCTGTCGGTGAACTTGCGGGCCGTCTTGGTCACCAGGCTGAAGCCATTGTAGTCGAGCCAGTCGACCAGCGGCTTGATCGGCGAGTAGTCGTCGCCCTCGACGATGGCGGTGTAGTAGTAGGCCCGGATCAGCACCCCGCGCCGGCGGAACTCGTCCAGCAGCTTGCGGTAGTCGATGTCGAAGCCCAGGGCCTTGGCCTGGGAATAGAAATTGGCCCCGTCGATGAACAGGGCCAGCTTCTCGCTCGGATAAAAGGTCACGGTTTCAAATCCTTGGATAAAAATATTCAGTTCAATGACGCCGTGATCGTCGCCCTCGGGAGTAATCGTCCCGGCGACTATCCCGACGTTCCGGCCCTGCTGGAGGCGGCGCTGCAGACGTTCCTCGCCCACGGCCTGACCGTGGTCGCCAGGTCCGGCTGGTGGCGTTCGGCCGCCTGGCCCGATCCGGCGATGCCTGCCTATACGAACGGCGTTGCCGTTGTCGAGACGGGGTTGGGTGTGGCGGAGACACTGGCCGCGCTGCATACCATCGAGGAGGTGTTTGGCCGGGTGCGGCACGAGACGAACGCGGCCCGCACCCTGGACCTCGACCTGATCGCCCATGGCCGGGCGGTGGTCGGGGAGGGAGGGGTGCGGGTTCCGCATCCGAGGGCGCATGAACGGCGATTCGTCATGGGGCCGCTGGCCGATATTGCGCCGCAGTGGAGGCATCCTGTCTGGGGTCGAACAGCCGCCGAGCTTGCAGAATTGGCGGAAGTTGGCGCGGACGCTCAACGAATCCCTTCTCCCGCTTGCCGGGAGAAGGTGGCCCCGTAGGGGTCGGATGAGGGCAGCACCAGCCTGAGAAGATTTGCGAAAGCGCGATCCGCGCCAGAAGGCGCCTTGCAGGTTGAGCCGGCGCTGCCCTCATCCGTCGGCCTTCGGCCGCCACCTTCTCCCGGCAAGCGGGAGAAGGACTACGACGTCG
>JANPKF010000321.1:0-7060 GCA_031425895.1 Caulobacteraceae bacterium
TCCAGGATCGGCACCCGCGCCGCGCCCGCCTGGGCCAGGGGGTAGGTCCCGGCTCCCAGAATCAGGACGCGCGCCCCCCCGTTGGCGAGCTTTTGAGGGTCCGGCTCCGAAAATACGATGGTCATTGATAGCCCAAGCCCGCCAGCCGCTTGCGCATCCGCTGATAGAAGCTGGGCTTCTTGAAGTAGGCCGTATGGGCGGCGAGAAGGTCGACGGAACTGTTGTAGCCGAAGTCCTCGACCCCGTCGAAGGCCGGCTTGGCCAGGAAAGAAAACACGTCCGTGTAGTCGAAGACATTGTGCCAGACCGCGACCATGGCCGGCTTGGCCAGCTTGGCGCCGACCTTTGCTTTTCCGGTGTAGAGTAGCAGGTCCGCGAAAAACCCCGGCTGGGAGCCGACCGTCGTCAGGACATCGATCTTGAAGCCGGGGGCCTCGGCGGCGAGACGGTCCAGGCTGTCCTGATCGGTCAGCAGGTCGAACAGCAGCACCCCGCCCAGGCTGTGGCCGACGACGATGAAGGGCTCGCCGTCCTTGCGCGGCGCCTTGAAGCCGGCAATCAGGTCATCGAGGATGGGCTTGAACAGGCGCTCGGCCACACCGTCGGACCCGGCCACTTCACGCTGGCGAAGATAAACGAAGATGTCGCCGAGGAAGTAGGCGACCGCCTTGCTCAGATCGGCGCGCTTGGCTTTCAGGGCCGCATCGCTGAGCCCGTTGCCCACCCATCCGCCGATAGCGCTGAAGCCGCTCTTCAGCCAGTCGCCCAGACCGCCGTAGGCCTGCAGTTCGCCCGCCTGCTTGAGCTGTCCTTCCAGAGCGGCGGCGAAGGCGGCGTCGGTCTTCCCGCCCAGCGAGTCTTCCCCGACCGGTTCCCCGTCCTCCGGCGCCTTGATCTCCAGGTAGGTTGCGGCGGCCCCAGCCAGAGCGACCAGTTCCGGCTTGGCGGCCAGATCCGGATTCTGCTGCTTGCCGGCGTCGAGAACCGCCTGCTCGAGCATGCCGCTGATGGCGAGGTCGACCGCCTCCGAGACATCGGCCTCGGCCAGCGCCGACAGGCCCAACTGCCCGGGCGTGGCGACCGCGTCGCCGGCCCCATAGGCCTGCGTTCCGGTCGGTTTGGGCAGCCAGGGCAGGGTCTCGGTGAACTTGACCGCATGGCTGCCCCAGTCGGGGTTCAGAACTTCAGCATCGGAATGCAGCACAAGCTGGCGGAACAGCGCTGACCGCTGCTTCACTTCCGCCAGGTATTCAGGCTTGGGACGGGTCGCGACACCGTGAACGAAGACCAGGGGCATGGACGTCCTCCCTCAGCTTGCAGTTTCCCGTTGGGGAACGTTGGCCAGTAAGACACAACTTCTGCTGGCCGTCACGTGATGGAGATCACGTGACGCTGCCGGGAAGAGACCGGCGACGCGCTGTGGCCGCCGGTTCTGCGGTCCGCCCTAGGCCGCCTGACGACCACCCGCCAGGAAGTCCATCTTGCCGAGCGGGGCGCCTTCCTTGCGCAGCAGGCCGTAGGCCGTGACCGCGTGGAAGTAGAAGTTCGGCAGGGAGAAGTTGAACAGGAAGTCGCGGCCGGTGAAGGTCATGGCCCCGTTCGGGAACTTCAGCTCGATGGTCGCGTCTTCGCGGCCGTCGACCTGTTCAGGCTTGATCGACTGGACGAAGGCGATGGTCTTCGCCAGCCGTTCGCGCAGTTCGTCGATGGTGGTTTCAGTGTCCGGCATCGAGGGCGGTTCGATGTTCGCCAGACGGGCGGCGCCGCCCATGGCCGAGTCACTGACCATCTGGATCTGGCGGGTCAGGGGGTGCATGTCGGGGGCGAGACGCGAGTCCAGCCAGCTGGCGATATCGGGGCCCGCATGGGTGGTCGATTTCTCAAGGATGGCGACAAGGTTGCGCAGGCCGTTGAGGTAGACGGGGATCGAGACATCGTAGAGCGACAGGGACATGTTCTGGGTTCCTCCCAACTGAGGCGACTGAGATGGGGCGCCCCGGCCCCCGCGCCAAGCCCTATCCGATGAGCTGCCGGGCGATGAGGTTGCGCTGGGTCTCGCTGGTGCCCGAATAGATGCTGGCGGCGCGCAGGCAGAGGTGACGGGCCATGGCGCGGGCGCCGAGGTCGAGGTCCTCGCCGTTGATGCCGATGGCGGCCAGACTGGCCCCGGCCTGGGGGCCGGCCGCCTCCATGGCCAGTTCGCAGACCCGCTGGTGCAGCTCGCTGCCGATCACTTTGAGCATCGAGGGCGTCGTCGCCGCCCCGGCTTCGGCCCGGCCGGTGGGCAGGGCGGCAAGTTCCAGCTGGGCGAAGGCGTCGAGCTCGATCTGGAGGCCGGTCAGGCGGCGGCGGAGGGACGGTTCGATCGCCTGTCCGCCCGCGGCGATGGCGTCGGTCGCCCGCCGCAGGCTGCGGGCCACCAGGGCCGAGGGGGTGTTGTTGGAGCGGGCCAGGGTCATCAGCCGCTTGGCGACCGTCCAGCCGTCGTTCTCGGGGCCGACGCGATTTTCCTCTGGCACGAAGACGCCGTCGAAGAAGACCTCGTTGAACTCCCGCTCGCCGGTCAGGTCGAGGATGGGCCGGACGGTGAGGCCGGGGCTGTCCATGTCGAGCAGCAGGAAGGTCAGGCCCTGCTGGCGGCGCTCGAAGTCGCCGGTGCGGACGATGGCGAACAGGCGGTTGGCGTGGTGGGCGCCGGTGGTCCAGATCTTCGAGCCGGTCACGCGGTAGCCGCCAGGGACCGAAACGGCGCGGGTCGAGATGGCGGCGAGGTCGGAGCCGGCGCCGGGCTCCGAGAAGCCCTGGGCCCAGAGGTCGTCGCCGCGCAGGATGGGCTGGATATAGCGGGCCTGCTGATCAGGCGTGCCCATCTCGATCAGCAGGGGGCCAAGGCTGCGGATGCCGCCGGCGAACAGCACCGGCGCGTCGTTGGCCACCAGTTCGCGGTCGAACAGGAACCGCTGGCGCGCCGACCAGCCGGCGCCGCCCCAGGCCTTTGGCCAGGCGGGAGCCGCCCAGCCGCGCGCGTACAGCCGGCTGTGCCAGAGGCGGCAGGCGGCGATGTCGGAATGGACGCCCAGCGTGTTGCGGCCGGCCTCGCGCAGGTCGGGGGTCAGGGCCTCACCTAGAAAGGCCCGGACCTCGGCGACAAAGGCGGCCTCGTCGCTCACAGCTGCACCATGTCGAAGTCGGCCTTGGGCGTGCCGCAGAGGGGGCAGATTCAGTCGTCCGGGATGTCGGCCCAGCGCGTGCCCGGCGCCAGGCCCTCGGACGGATCGCCCATCTCCTCGTCGTAGAGGTAGCCGCAGGTGCGGCATTGCCAGGTCGAGAAACCGTTCATGGCTAGTGCAGCTTGAAGCGGATCGGCACGGACTTGGGCCCGCAGACGAAGGCGGCGGCCATGCGTTTGGGCGTTCCGTCCAGCTCGATGCTGGCCACCCGCTGCAAGAGCTCTTCCCAGAGGATGCGCATTTCCATCCGCGCCAGATGCTGGCCCAGGCACACATGGGCGCCGTAGCCGAAGGCGACGTGGCGGTTGGGGCTGCGGTCGAGGCGGAACTCGAAGGGGGCGTCGAACACCGCCTCGTCCCGGTTGCCGGACGGGTAGGACAGCATCATCCAGTCGCCCTTGGCGATCTTCTGGCCGGCCAGTTCGGTGTCTTCCGTGGCGGTGCGCATGAAGTGCTTCACCGGGGTGACCCAACGGATCGATTCCTCGATCAGCCCGCCGACCAGCGAGGGATCGTTCTGCAGGCGCTGCCAGAGCTCCGGACGTTCGGCCAGGGCCCAGAGAGCGCCGGCGGTGGTCGAGGAGGTGGTGTCATGGCCGGCCGTGGCGGCGATGATGTAGTAACCCATGGCCTCCAGGTGGCCGAGCGGCTGGCCGTCGATGGTGCCATTGGCGATCAGGCTGGCCAGGTCGTCGCGCGGGTTCTCCCGGCGGTCCTGCGTCATGGCGTTGAAATAGGTCATGAAGTCCATGACCACCGACTGGATGGTCTCGACGCCTTCTGTCGCGTCGGTCACCGCCGAGCCGGTGCGGTTGAGGTCCGGGTCGGCGCTGCCGAACAGCTCCTGGGTCAGCTTCAGCATGCGACCCTCGTCGGTCTCCGGCACGCCGATCAGCTCCATGATCACATGCAGCGGATAGAGGAAGGCGACGTCGCGGGCGAAGTCGCACTGGCCGCCCATGGCGCACATCCGCTCGACGAAACCTCGGGCGATCTCGCGGATGCGGCCCTCCAGCTTGCGCAGGCTCTGGGGCACGAAGGCGCCCTGGGTCAGGTGGCGGTAGGCGCGGTGGTCGGGGTTGTCCATCTGCACCAGGGCGCGGACCAGATGCGGCGAACCACCCATCATGGCCCGCACCTGGCGGTCGCCCTCGATAGTGGTCAGGACGGTGGAGCGGTCGCCGTTGTGGAAGAGGTCGTTCTGGCGCTCGACAGCCTGGATGTCGGCATGGCGGGTGACGACCCAGAAGGGATCGAAACCCTCCGGCTGGGCCTGGGCCAGGGGCGCCTCGGCCCGCAGCCAGGTGAAGGCCTCGTCGACGCGGTCCCCATCGGCATAGGCGAAAGGATCGATGATAGTGCGGGCGATGGTGTCGGGAATAAGGGCCATGGTTCCTGTCCTGTCTGGCGCTCTGTACGGTCCGATCCGTCCGACGCCTTTGGCGAACCATGACTCTGCGGTCGGAGACGGGGATTGATCTGGATCAAGGGGCGGCGGTTGAGCGCAGCGCCGTCGCACCGTAAGACGGAGCTGTGCCCGCCCCGCCCGACATCCTGATCCTGCGCGACCATCTGAAGGCCTGGCTGTTCGAGGACGCGCTGCCCCTCTGGTGGAACGTCGGGACCGACCATGCGCGCGGCGGCTTCTTCGAGAAGCTGACCTTGGCCGGCGAGCCGGTCGCCCTGCCCCGGCGCACCCGGGTGGTGGCGCGGCAGACCTATGTTTTCGCCCAGGCCGGGCGGATGGGCTGGAGTGGACCGTGGCGCGAGGCGGTGGCCCATGGCCTGGCCAGCCTGACGGGGCCGCTGACCCGTCCCGACGGCCTGTTCCGATTTTCTATCGACGAGGCCGGCGCCCCGGTTGACGACAGCGCCCAGCCTTATGAGCAGGCGTTCGGCCTGCTGGCCCTGTCGGCGGCGCGGCAGGCGCTGGGGCCGGGGCATGGGCTGGAGTCTCTCGCCCAGCGGACGCGCTCGGCGCAGGCGCAGGCGATCGGGCGGGCGGACGGCGGGGTGCATGACGACGAGACGCGGGGCGCGCCCCTGCGGGCCAATCCGCTGATGCACCTGTTCGAAGCGGCGCTGGCCTGGCGCGAGGCCGGCGATGATGGCGGCTGGGCGGACCTCTCCAACCGCATCGCCCGGCTGGCGCGGGAGCGGCTGATCCAGCCGTCCGGCGCCCTGCCGGAGCTGTTCGACCTCGACTGGAAGCCCTTGCCGGAGGCCGAGGTCGAGCCCGGCCATCAGTTCGAATGGGGCTTTCTGCTGCTGCGCCATGCGGCGCTGGCCGACAACGACGCCTCTCGTCAGGCGGCGCGGGGGCTGATCGCCAGCGCTGAATACAACGGAGTCGAGCCGCAGCGCGGCGTCGCCGTGGCGGCTCTAGACCAGGGAATGGACCCCACAGATCTCACCGCCCGCCTCTGGCCTCAGACCGAGCGCACCCGGGCCGGGGCCCTGTGGGCCGCCATCGATCCGGCGCTGGCCTGGCCGATCTCCGCGCAGGGCGCGCACAGCCTCTTGCGTTATCTAGACACGCCGGTCGCGGGCCTCTGGTACGAACACATGGAGCCGGATGGCTGCTTCCGGTACGAGCCCTCGCCCGCCTCCTCGCTCTATCACATCGTCGGGGCCATCCAGGCCCTGGATGAAGCTTGTCTGAAAGCGTCATCATGATCGCTCGTTTGCGCCCCGCCGCCCCGGTCCTTAAGTCCGCAGGCGAAGGGGCCCCCCGGCCGTTCGGGGTCGGGTCTTCGACAGGATCAGTTTCGTGGGCCTTCTGGCGTCATCACTTCCCCTTGTCGCAGGTTCAGCCGTGAACAGCCTGCTCACCCCCGCACGCCTGACCCACCTGCAGCGGCTGGAGGCCGAGAGCATCCACATCATGCGCGAGGTCGTGTCCGAGACCGAGCGGCCGGTGATGCTGTACTCGATCGGCAAGGACAGCGCGGTGATGCTGCACCTGGCCGCCAAGGCCTTCTACCCCAGCAAACCGCCCTTCCCGCTGCTGCACGTCGACACCACCTGGAAGTTCCAGGCCATGTACGAGATGCGCGAGCGCATGGCCAAGGAGCTCGGCTTCGAGCTGCTGGTGCACAAGAACCCGGAGGCCGAGGCGGCGGGCATCAACCCCTTCGACCACGGCAGCGCCGTCCACACCGACATCTGGAAGACCGAGGGGCTGAAGCAGGCGCTCGACAAGTACGGCTTCGACGCGGCCTTCGGCGGGGCCCGTCGCGATGAGGAAAAGAGCCGGGCCAAGGAGCGGGTGTTCTCGTTCCGCTCGGCCGGTCACCGGTGGGATCCGAAGAACCAGCGGCCGGAACTGTGGAAGCTCTACAATGCGCGGAAACAGCCGGGCGAGAGCATACGGGTGTTCCCGATCTCCAACTGGACCGAGCTGGACATCTGGCAATACATCCACCTGGAGAGCATCCCCATCGTGCCCCTCTACTATTCAGCGGTGCGGCCGGTGGTGGAGCGCGACGGCACCCTGATCATGGTCGACGACGACCGCATGCCGCTGCGCGAGGGCGAGACGCCGATGATGAAGTCGGTGCGGTTCCGCACGCTCGGCTGCTATCCGCTGACCGGGGCCGTCGAGAGCACGGCGACCACTCTTCCGCAGATCATCCAGGAAATGCTGCTGACCACGACCTCGGAGCGTCAGGGCCGGATGATCGACCATGACCAGGCGGCGTCGATGGAGAAGAAGAAGCAGGAAGGGTATTTCTGATGCTGCTGCGCCTTCCGCTCATCCCGGCGAACGCCGGGACCCTGCCGCGTGATCTCGGTCTTTCAGCAACGGAGCCGACAGCGCTGTTGCAGGC
>JANPKF010000322.1:0-3275 GCA_031425895.1 Caulobacteraceae bacterium
GTTTCATCAGGCCAGCTCGAACGGTTCCAGCCCGGCCAGGCGCATGGCCTTCGGACGTTCCGGGATCGGCCGGGGCTTCTTGCCCTTCACCGCCGCGGCCACATGCCGGATGTGGTCCGGCGTCGTGCCGCAGCAGCCGCCCAAGATGTTGACCAGGCCACTATCGGCCCACTCTTCCAGGTGACAGGCCGTCTGGTGCGGTTCCTCGTCGTACTGGCCCATGGCGTTGGGCAGGCCGGCGTTGGGATAGGCGGCGACCAGGGTATCGGCCACCCGGCTCATCTCGGCGATGTGCGGCCGCATCAGGTCGGCGCCGAGGGCGCAGTTGAAGCCGATGGCGAACGGACCGGCGTGCTTGACGCTGTTCCAGAAGGCTTCCGCCGTCTGGCCCGACAACGTCCGACCCGACCGATCGGTAATGGTGCCACTGATCCAGATCGGCAGACGCTCATAGCCCTCGTCCTCGAGGTCCATGATCGCCTTGATGCAGGCCTTGCAGTTCAGGGTGTCGGTGATGGTCTCGATCAGGAACAGATCGACGCCGCCGTCGTGCAGCGCCTGCACCTGCTCGCGATAGGCCTCGTAGACCTGGTCGAAGGTCACCAGCCGCGCGCCCGGATCGTTCACGTCCGAGCTCATCGACAGCATCTTGTTCAGCGGCCCGATCGAGCCGGCCACGAAGCGCGGCTTGTCCGGCTCGGCAGCCGTGAACTTGTCGGCCGCCGCTCTCGCCAGTCGCGCGCCCTCGAAGTTGATGTCGCGCACCGCCGACTGGCAGCTGTAGTCTTCCTGGGCGATCCAGGTGGCGCTGAAGGTGTTGGTCTCGCTGATGTCGGCGCCGGCCGCGAAATAGGCCTCGTGCAGCTTCTGCACCAGGTCCGGCCGCGTCAGACAGAGGATGTCGTTGTTGCCCTTGAGATGGACGCTGTGGTCCTTGAAGCGCTCGGCCCGGAAGTCCTCTTCCGACAGACCCTCACGCTGGAACATCACGCCCCAGCTGCCGTCGAGGATCAGGATGCGCTCACGGGCGGCCTGATGGAGAAGCGCGATGCGGTCCTGTCTGGTCATGATCCGGCCTGTTGCTTGCCGAGCTGGGTCTCGAAGTCGGCCTTGAGTTTGGCGGTGACCGACTGAAGCTCGCCGGGCTTCACGAACGGGTTGGGCTTGCCGGCGCCCATGGCGGCGCGCTTGGCGGCCATGTCCATCTGGTCCGGGTGCGGGGCCAGGAAGACGTCAGCCTGCATGCCGGCCAGCTTGACGAAGGTCTTCTGATAGTCGGCGACGATGCCGGGGTACTGCGGGTTCGGGGCCAGCCGGTTGGCCGCCACGGTGGCGCTACAGAAGAAGATCACCTTGTAGGTCTTGGCCCCATCCTTCACCGACGTGGTCCAGGACGTGCAGCCCTTGCTGTGGCCCGGGGTGAGGTTGGCCTTGAAGGTGTTGGACCCGACCGACAGGGTCTCACCATCGGCGACGGTCTTGTCGACCTTCACGCCCGGGAAGTTCAGATAGGTGACCTCTTCCGAACCCGGATATTTGCCGTTCTCCAGGGCCCATTTGTCGCCGACGCTGGAGATGACCACTCCGCCGGTGTCCTTCTTCAGCTGCGCCAGGGCGCCGGCGTGATCGAAGTGAGCGTGGCTGTTGAGGATCAGGTCGACGTCCGACAGCTTGAACCCCAGGGCCTTGATGTTGGCCTCAACGAACGGGGCGTTCTGAGGCATGCCGCCGTCGATGAGGACGTGTCCCTTGGAGCTGGTGATCAGCCAGGCCGACAGACCCTCTGTGCCGACATAGTAGATATTTCCGATCACCTGGAAGCCGGTGGTCGGCTGGGTCCAGGCGGCGGGCATCTGCGCGGAGGCGCTGGTCACCAGCAGGGCGCCGGCGGCGGCGATGGAAAGGGCGAGTTTTTTCAAGGTCATGCGGCGGCCTCCGCCGGCGACGTGGCCGGCTCGCGCACCCCCAGCACGCGGCAGATGGCATACACCAGATCGGCCCGGTTGAGGGTGTAGAAGTGGAAATCTGAGAAGCCCTGCTCCTCCAGCTTGGCGCACATCTCGGCGGCCACGCTGCAGGCGATCAGGCGGCGGGTGTCGGGATCGACATCGAGGCCGTCGAACAGGTTGCCGAGCCAGCCGGGAATGCTCGCCCCGCAGGCGCCCGACATCTTTACCAGGCCCTTGAAGTTGCTGACCGGCATGATGCCCGGCGAGATTGGAATGGTGATCCCGGCGGCCCGCACCTTCTCCATGAAGCGCAGGAAAGGGTCGATCTCGAAGAAGAACTGCGTAATGCCGCGCGTCGCGCCGGCATCCACCTTGGCCTTCAGTACATCGATATCGTGCTGGATATTCGGGCTTTCGGGGTGCCCCTCGGGATAGACCCCGACCAGCACCTCGAACGGCTGAATGGTCCGCACCGCCCGCGTCAGTTCGGTGGCGTTGGCGTAGCCGTCGGCGCGCGGCACATAGGCTCCGCCGATCGATCCGGGCGGATCGCCGCGAAGGGCCACCAGGTGGCGTACCCCGGCGTCCCAGTAGTCGCGGATCACCTGGTCCACATCGGCGCAGCTCGCTTCGACGCAGGTCAGGTGAGCGGCCGGCTTGAGGCTGGTCTCCTCGACGATACGCTTGACCGTCCGGTGGGTGCGATCCCGGGTCGAACCGCCGGCGCCATAGGTCACCGACACGAAGTCCGGCTGCAGCGGCTCGAGCCGGCGAATGGCTTTCCACAGGTTCTCTTCCGCCTCGGGGGTCTTGGGCGGCGAGAATTCGAAACTGATCCCGAGTTTGCGGTTGGGCCGTTCGGCCGAGCGGGCGACCGGTCCGATGACACGGCGGGGCGGGCTCATGCGGCGCTCCTGTTGGCGTTGGCCGGGCGCGTCCCGGTCCATATCTTGATGGTCAGGCCCTGGCCGTCGGCCGTGGGCAGGGTTTCGCTCACCTGGCCCTGGAGGCCGGCGGCCTCCATCCAGCGCAGGATCTCGGCATCGGAGAAGCCCAGGCGCCGGTGCTGATGCTGGCTGCGCAGGAACTCCAGGCTATGGGGGCCGAAATCGATAATCAGCAGCCGCCCGCCGGGCGCCACAAGCCGCGCCGCCTCGTTGATCGCCGCAACCGGGTCACCCAGATAGTGGAGCACCTGATGCACCGTCACCAGATCGGCGCTGGCCGCCGGCAGGCCCGTCGCAAAGATGTCGCCGTGGCGTAGTTCGCAGGTGGCCAGACCCGCCTCGCTGACATTGACCCGGGCGATGTTCAGCATCTGCTGCG
>JANPKF010000323.1:0-2155 GCA_031425895.1 Caulobacteraceae bacterium
CAGCTTCGCCCTCGTGGCCTGGTCGGGGAACATCTATTTCGGCCTCTGGTATTCGGTCGCCTTTACCGCCGTGGCCGCCGTCGTCGCCCTGATCTGGTTGCCGGAAACCCGGGGGCGAGATCTCGACACGATCGAGACCTGAAGGTCAGCCCCCGTAACCCCGACCGCCGCCGCCGAAGCCGCCGCGCGAGACGACCGTGGTGCGGCTCTGCACCCGGGTCGGGGCTTGTCGGGCCGCGGGCGTGTGGTCATTGGCGTTGGTGACGGTGCGGCCGGTTCGATAGTCGCGGGACAGATAGCCGCCGCCATAGCCGTTGGAATACTGGCCCTCGCGATCGCGATACAGCGGGCCGCCGCCGCGATAGCCGCCGCCGTTCATCAACTGGCCGATGATGAAGCCGGTCGCCAAGGGGCCGAAGAAGGAGCCCCCGCCGCTGTTGCGTGGCTCGCACTGGGCCGGGCCCCACTGGCCCTCGCACTCCTCGCGTGTGGCGTAGCGGGGGGCGGTTTCGGCCGCCTGGGTGCGGGCGGCGGCCTGGGCGGCGTCGCATTCGGCGTCCGAAACATCATTGGCCGCCTTGCACTCGTCGAGCGAAGTGTAGGCGGGCGTCGGGACGGCCGGCGTGTCAGGGAGGGCCACCTGGGGCGAACCGCAGGCGGCCATAGAGAAGCTGACCGTGGCCATCAGGCTGGTGACCTGAAGCGTCCGCGACCGCTTGAGCCGGCGCAGGGTGGTGGTCTGGGGGAGGGTGTCGTCGGTCATGGTGCGCCTCAGGCCGTCATACAGGCGGCGTTGAGCAGGCCGACGCCGATTGAGATGGACGCCAGATAGATGCCCGCCGCCATCTCACCGGCCTCGATGCGAGCGGCCAGCGCCTTGTAGACGACGCGGCTGACGACGATGAAGGAGACGATCTGGATCACGCCGGCCAGCAGGGCCCAGGCCGCGAACTCCGGCAGGCTGACCGTGTGCGACAGGGCCGAGGCCAGCGGCAGGACATAGCCGATCAGCGCCCCGCCCAGGGCGACGGCGGCCGCTGTGTTCCCCTGCCGGATCAGGTCGCGCTCGTGATAGGGCGTCACCAATTGATAGAGGAATTTGAAGGCGGCGAAGAAGGCCACCGCCGCAGCGAAGGCGATGACGAAGGCGATCGCCCCCTGTTGAAACCCGAACCAGTCAAACATCGTCCATCTCCCCATGCGCCTTAGGCGCTGAACTCGGCCATTTCCAGCGGAATGCCGATCATGATTTCGTGGCTGACATCGCCGCTCACCCCGGACGCGTTCTGCGGCTCCTGCTCAAGGGCGATCATCAGTTCGCGGCCGCCCGCCAGATCCCGCGCATACAGCATGCAGGTCTGGAAGATTTTCGCATAGGGGGCGGTCGCCGCCCGATCGTCGTAAATCGTCTCCCAAAGCGTGACCGGCGGCTGGCGGGCGTCGCTGTCGGCGAACCAGAAGCGTGGATATTCGGGCAGACCCTCCGGCGCGCCCTGGAAGCGTGGTTCGGAGAGCCGGTCGCGCCATAGCCGGCGCTCGCGCTCGCTTGGCGGATAGGCCGAGGACCAGGGCGTGAACAGGCTGAAATCATAGGCGGATGCGCCGGCCTCGTCGTCGCTCATGGCCTGGAGCATGATGTGGTCGTCGGTGTAGAAGCGGTGGACGAAGGTCCCGCCATCCAGCGCCACCACCCCCTGGGCGGTGATCTCGAGCGCGTCGCGATCCAGGGTGAAATGAGTCTCCTCGCCCAGACGCCGCCACGCCAGGGGGTCCAGCGCCACCGTGCGTCCCACGGTGATGTTGCGCACAACCGCCAGCGCCGCCGCCGGCGGAGGCTTGTCGTTGGAACCGAAGAGGCGTTTGAACATCAGGGTAACCTGGCCCGCGAGCGCTGCGGCGTCGAGCCGATCGGCGGAGACATCGTACGCCCGCCCGTCACTTCAAGTCTTCGTGGAGCGCTGGTCAATGTCAAGCGTTCCTGTTACGCGTTACATGAAACATGCGTAATCAAGCGAACCACCCCTTGCCCTCGGCTAATGAACGTATACGTGCTTGGCGTAAGGCCCGGCGCGATGCGGGCATGGTCAAGCTGGAATTCTGGGTGCCGGACGCTGCGAGAGCTGATGTTAAAGCGGCCGTCCACGCCATCGTCACC
>JANPKF010000324.1:0-2076 GCA_031425895.1 Caulobacteraceae bacterium
CCTTGCGCGCGCTAGAGCCGGAGACGGGCGTCGCCGAGGCCAAGTTGTTGGTCGTCGTCCGGTCCATAGGCTTCCGGGACGGCTACGAGCAGTCCGTGAAGGAGGCTGGGGCGGCTGAAAAACACTGGAAACTGTTCAGCCGGCCGCTGCCGGGCCAGATGGCCGCCTTGGTGGTAACGGATGAGGGGAATTCCTTCCGCTATCCCTCAGAGGCAGACCTCGTTGAGACTTTCGAGTCTGCGGAAAAGGTCTGGGCGTCGGCCATGGCCAATACGCCCGCCCGACTGGGCGAGCCCACGATCGAGGCCGTAGCGTATACGACAGCTGTTTCGGTCAAGGATGGACTGGCCACAACACTGTTGTTGATGGACGACTTCTGGAGCGCCTTTGCACGCTCCGATCCCGGCCGCCCGGTCGTGTTCGTCGCCGGCAAGGGTTTGTTGCTGGTCGGCGATGCTGACAACCCGGACGCCATGCTCCAACTGAAGACTATGGCGCGCGACGGGTGGGATCATCCGGAACAGTTCGGGGAACCAGTAAGTCCTGACCTTCTGGTCCGAGGACCTGAGGGTTGGGTTGTGTTCGCGACCTATCCGTATGAGTAGACTGCCGACATGACCTCCCCCATCGAAGACGCCATCCTCTCCCAGCTCGCCGACCTGCCGGCTGGCAAGAGCATCGACCCGGCCAATGTGGCCAAGATCATCCTGCCGGAGCGCTGGCAGCGCGCCCTGGGCCAGGTGCGCTCGACGGCCGTCGGCATGGCGCGGGCCGGGCAGGTGGTGATCCTGCGGCACAACAAGCCGGCCGATCCCGATACCTTCAAGGGCGTGTATCGGCTCAGGCTGCCGATGGAAGGCGACGTCATTCCGAGCGGCGAAAGCGATGCCGGCGATGAGGCGGCGGAAGACTAGCCGCATTGAAGCCGGATGAGCCTCGACGCCATTCTTGCTGATATCGCCGCCTGCCGCGCCTGCGCCGGGGAGCTGCCGCATGAGCCGAGGCCGGTGACCCGGGTCTCGGGCCAGACCCGCCTGTTGATCTGTGGTCAGGCGCCGGGGCGGCGGGTGCATGAGAGCGGGATTCCGTTCGATGATCCGTCGGGCGAGCGGCTGCGGTCCTGGATGGGTATCGACCGGGCGACCTTCTATGGGCGGCCGGAGATCGGGGTGGCGGCCATGGCCTTCTGCTTTCCGGGGACCAATCCCAAGGGCGGCGACTATCCGCCGCCTCCCCGCTGCGCCCAGCTTTGGCGGCCGCAATTGATGGCGGCGCTGCCGAAGATGGAGCTGACCCTGCTGGTCGGCGGCTATGCCCAGGCCTGGGCGCTGGGTGACCGCGCCAAGCGGAACATGACCGAGACCGTGGCGGCCTGGACCGAGTATCTGCCCCACTACCTGCCGATGCCGCATCCCAGCTGGCGCAACACCGCCTGGCTGAAGCGCAATCCGTGGTTCGAGGATGAGGTGACGCCCTATCTTCGCCATCGGGTCGCTGACATTCTGAACGCATGAACCGCCGCCTGTTCCTGGTCAGCGCCGTCGCCGCCTCGGCCCTGAGCGCCTGCGCGCCGATGGCCCTGCAGACGCCGCTGACGCCGACGGCGGAATTCGCGGGGCCCGGCTTCGACGGCGAGTGGTTCGTCAGTTTCGACGGGGCCCGGCTGGGGACGAGCAGCTGGCCGACCGAGGGCGAGCCGAAGGTGGTGCTGGTCGGCCTGCACGGCATGAACGACTACGCCAACGCCTTCCATATGGCCGCGCCCGACTGGGCGGCGCGGGGCATCGCCACCTATGCTTTCGACCAGCGCGGGTTCGGCCGTTCGGTCGGGCGGGGCATCTGGGCCGGGCGCGAGCTGATGAGCGAAGACCTGCGGGTGTTCGTCGACCTGGTGAAGGCCAGGCATCCCGGCGTGCCCGTGGTGGTGGCCGGGGAGAGCATGGGCGGGGCGGTGGCCATCTGCGCCTTTGCCTCGGACCGGCCGCCGGCGGCGGATCGGCTGCTGCTGCTGGCCCCGGCGGTGTGGGGCTGGTCGAGCCAGCCGCTGCCCAACAAGACCCTGCTGTGGATCACCGC
>JANPKF010000325.1:0-3694 GCA_031425895.1 Caulobacteraceae bacterium
AGCCGGCGGCCCAATTCTGTTTGACCTGGGCGGTGTTTCTGAAATGACCGGACATCGAACGCCTCCCGCGACCCCAACACCGTGGGCGGGTGGATGTTCCAGCGGACCGGGAGCCAGTCTTGAACTATCGCCACGCCTTCCACGCCGGGAACTTCGCCGATCTCGTGAAGCACGCCGGCCTGACGCTGCTACTGGAGGCGCTGATGGCCGACCCGGCCCCACTCGTGATCGTCGATACGCATGCGGGGGCGGGCGGATACGATCTTGACGGGGAGCTGTCGCGGCGGACCGGGGAGGCGGCGCAGGGGATATTCCGGCTGATGGAGGCCAGGGCGCCGGCGGCGTTCGACGGCTTGAAGGCGGCGGTGGCCGGGCTGAACCCGGGGGGCGGGGTGCGATTCTATCCGGGCTCGCCGCGGCTGATCGGGACGGCGCTGCGGCCTGGAGACCGCTACACGGCCTGCGAAGTGCGCGACGACGACCAGGCGCTGCTGGCCCAGACCCTGGCGCCTTTTCCGGGTGCGCGGGCGGTCCAGGCGGACGGTTATGAGACGGCGCCGGCGGTCGTGCCCTCCAGGGGGCGAGCGCTGGTGCTGATCGACCCACCGTTCGAGCGGCCGGACGACTATCAGCGGATCGCCACGGCGATAGCCGCCGTGCGGGGGAAGAATCCCAGAGCTGTCGTGGCGGTGTGGCTGCCGCTCAAGGATCTGGAGACGTTTGACGCCTTCCTGCGGTCGATCGAGGAGACGGCGTCGGACGCGCTGGTCGGGGAATGCCGTCTGCGCAAGCTGGACAATCCGATGAAGATGAACGGCTGCGCCCTGGTCATCGCGGGAGCGCCCGCCGGGCTTGAGGGGCCGCTCGGCGAGGTCTGCGCCTGGGTTGCCGGGCTGGGTGAGGGCGAGGGGCGGGGCGAGGCCTGGCGGCTGGACGCCTGATCACGAAATTTCGCACTTGCGAGATGGCGAGCGGTGTTATGTTGCGACGCACAATCGGCGGCTGCTCCCCGGCCGCCTGCTCGGAGCGACGTCATGACCCTTCCCTCCCTGAACCTGACTGACGCCAAGATTCCTGAACTCGATGAGGCCACGACAAAGGCGCTGCGCCTGCCGGTGGGGGTGACCTCGCCCCTGTGGCTGATGATCGGCAGCGCGGCCATGGTCGGCGCAGCCTTCTTCTGGGCCACCAGGTGGATGCAGCCGGTGAGCGTCCAGGCGGCGCCGATGAAGGTCCTGCCCAAGCCCGAGCCCGAGGTCGAGGCGGCCATCGAAAAGGCGGCGGAGCTGGCGCACGACGTGGTGGAAGAGGCTGTCGAGGCGGTTGCCGAAGCGCCTGTGGCCGTGATGGAGATGCTGGTCGAGGCCGCGCCGGAACCGGAGGCCGTGATCGATCCCGTGATCGAGGCCCCGGTCGCGGCGCCGGTGGCGCTGGAGCCCGACGACCTGACGGTGATGACCGGCATCGGGCCGAAGATGGCGGCGATGCTGGCCGAGAAGGGCGTCACCCGCTTCGCCCAGATCGCGGCGTGGAGCGAGGACGAGATCGCCACGCTCGACAAGGAGATGAAGCTGATGGGCCGGGTGGCGCGTGAGGCCTGGGTGGCGCAGGCGAAGCGGCTGACGGGGGTCTAACAGCCAGTCGCCTCTGGAGGCTCAGTTCGGCTTCATGATCTCCTCGAGGGCCTTCCTCGACGGGGAGTCCTCTTCCAGGGCCTTGTCTGAATTGCCGCAGACGAAGCCGCTTTCAGTGGTTTTGCAGCGCATCTTGCCCTCATCCGGCCAGGCGCCGGGCGGCGCGTTGGCGTCTCTCCCGGCCTGTTCGGCGCGTTCCAGGGCGGCGCGGTTGGCGGCGGCGCGCTTTTCCTCGTCGGTTTGTGCGGGGGCGGCCTTAGGCGTGAAGCCCCAGTTGAACTTGCCGGCCTCCGCTGGGGAGACCATTTCGCGCTGAGAGCCTTTGGCCCAGTCCAACAGGATGGCGTCGTCGGCCGCCTCCCTCTGACGTCGCTCCGCCTCATCCTTTACTCTTTGCTCGTCGGTCTTGCGCCGGGCCTCCGCCATGGCGGCGGCGGAGGGAGGCGGGACGACCTGCTGGGTCGAGACCGGGGCGTCGTCGGGCTGGGCGACGACGATCAGGAGGGCAAGGGCGAGGCTGAGCATGGGCGCAGGATGCGGGCGCGCGTGAGCGCCCGATAGATCGATAAAGGGGGGCGATCAGAGCCCGAAGGCGGCCAGCAGCTGGTCAGCTGCCAGGGAGGCGGGAACCTCGCCGGCCAGGACCTGAGCTTCCAGGGCCGGGGCCAAGGCAGCGACCTTCGGGTGCTCGCGGAAGGCGCGGCCGAGGCGGTCGTTGACCATGGCCCACATCCAGCGGCCGTTCTGGCCGGCGCGGCGGGCCGCTCGCTCGCCATTGGCGGTCATCACTTCACGGTGGCGCTGGATCTGGGCCCAGAGGACGTCGAGGCCGGCGTTGTTGAGGCCCGAGGCGGTAAGCACCGGCGGGGTCCAGTCGGGGTGGGCGGGGGTGAGGATGTGGAGGGCGTTGCGGTATTCGCGCGCCGATCGTTCGGCGCGGGGCGGGTCGGTGTCGGCCTTGTTGATCAGGATCAGGTCGGCGATCTCGATCAGGCCCTTCTTGATGCCCTGCAGTTCGTCACCGCCGCCGGGAATGAGCACGGCCATGAACAGGTCGACCATGTCGGCGACGACGGTTTCCGACTGACCGACGCCGACGGTCTCGACGATGACGACGTCGAAGCCGGCCGCCTCGCAGAGCAGGATGGCTTCCCGCGTCTTGCGGGCGACGCCGCCGAGTTCGCCGCCGCTGGGGCTGGGGCGGATGAAGGCGCGCTGGTCCATGGCCAGCCGCTCCATGCGGGTTTTGTCGCCGAGGATGGAGCCGCCCGTGCGGGTGGAGCTGGGGTCGACGGCGAGGACGGCGACGCGGTGGCCGGCTTCCGTAAGGTTACAGCCGAGGGCCTCGATGGTGGTGGACTTGCCGGCCCCAGGGACGCCGGTGATGCCGAGGCGCTGGGCCTTGCCGGTGTGGGGCATGAGTCGGGCCAGAAGTTGGCGGGCGGCGGCCTGGTGATCGGTGCGGCGGCTCTCGACCAGGGTGATGGCGCGGGCCAGGGCGGCGCGGTCCTGCGAAAGGAGGCCGCTGGCGAGGGCGTCGAGGTCGGGAGGCGGCCGCATGGGCAGGCTTTAGGCGAGGCGGAGGCCCGACGGAAGCAAGGATCGTGGCGGATTTCGCCTGTCACGGGAGGCGCAGGCGCGGCGCGGCAGGTCGGACGATGAATCCGCTCGCCGTGGCATTCATATTCCGTCAACTATCAGGCACAGTGCCCTCAACGGGGGGCGTCGCGGCTCCGCCGTGACCTGGAGTTGACGATGATCCTGGCCCGTACCCACATCGAGCTGCACAACATCCGCAAGAATGTCGAGCAGATCAAGAAGCTGTCCGACAACATCGTCGGCGTCGGGCCGTTCGGTGTCGGCATGGATACGGCGCTGAACTTCCTGCCCAACATCGGCAAGGTCAATCCGGGCGTCGCCTACAGCGGCCTGGCCGGGGCGCTGCTGGTCCTTCAGGGTATCCGGGCGCGGGCGGCGCCCATGATCCTGGTGCAGATGAGCGCCATCCTGATCGTCGACACCCTGGCGCCCTTGTTCGGCAAGGCCGGGGCGGTGGCCGA
>JANPKF010000326.1:0-4024 GCA_031425895.1 Caulobacteraceae bacterium
GCGACGTCGGCCTGGGCCTGAAGCTGGGTCACCTGGGCCTGGCTCTGGGCGACCTGGGCCTGGCCCTGCTGGGCGCGGCTGACATAGGTCTGGGGGTCGAGCACGGCCATCACCTGGCCGGCCTTCACATAGTCGTTGAAGTCGACCAGCACCCGGGTGATCTGGCCGCTGATCTGGGAGCCGACCTGGACTGTGACGAGGGCCTGGAGCGAGCCGCTGGCCGAGACGGACTTTGTTATGTCGCCGCTGGCCACCTGTTCGGTGCGATAGGGGTCCTTGGCGGGTTTCGGCTTGAACAGCATGTAGCCACCGCCGCCCAGCACCACGGCCGCGGCGACGCCCCAGGCGACCGGGACCCAGGGGAACCTGGACTTTTTACGCGGGGTGGTGCTCAGGCTCATGGTCTCACGTGACTCGCAGGTTCAGTCTCGTGAGGTAGCGGCGCCAGGTTGCAGGCGCATTTCACTGTTTTGCAGAACGGCCCATCGGCTCGCAATCAACGCGAGTCTTCGAGGGCCCTTTGCAAGGGGGTCACGGGCAAGGTCTCGAGAATGAGTTTGCCGTCCTTGTCCTTGTCGAGCAGGGCGAAACGCTCCCTGGCGGCTGCCGTGGCTTCGGCCTTGCTGATCCGGCGGTTGAAGTCGCTGTCCTGCCCCATGACCGGCTGAACCTCGTTGAGCAGACCATAGAGCCCGGCGCCGGCCCGGGTCTGGTCGACGACCATCTTGCCGGACCCGCTGGCGTTCTTGGGCCGGTCGTAAGGCGACAGGGTCGGGCGGTATCTGCCGCCGGCCGGACGATTGCCCGGTTGCGGCTTGGCCACGGCGAGGGCGGCGCGGCTCATGATTTCCGGCGCGACCTTCTTTTCGTAGTCGCCGTTCTCCCAGCCGTCGACCGTGCCGTCCTTGTTGGCGTCGAGCTCGTCGAAGAAGGCCAGGGAGTCCGCGATCAGTTCGTCGCGGGTCAGGGCGCCGTCGGCGTTGGCGTCGGCCTGTTTGAACCAGGAACCCACGGGATAGGGCTGGTCGAGCGGGGCCCGGAAAGGCTCGCCGGCCGGGCTGATGAAGATCTGCAGGGCTTCGCGCGGCTGGGCCATCGCCGGCCCGGCCAGGAGCGCGGCGGTGATCAGGATGGCGGCGGTCTGGCGGCGGGTCATGAGCGGAAGGTTCCCCAAACTGAAGGCCCCGATTAGCCGGGGCGGCGTTCGACTGGCAAGGCTGTCAGCGCGGCGGCGGGCGCTTGCCGGGTTTGCCCTTGCGGGGCGGGGCTTCGAGAATGGTCTGGAAGGGGGTCCTGGGCAGGCCGGCCAGCTGCAGCCTGCCGTCCCGGTCCCGGTCGAGGATGGCGAAGCGGTCGCGGGCGGCGATGCCGATCTCCTTGCGGTCGATGCGGCGATCCAGATCACTGTCCTGGGCGGCCACCGGCTGCACCTCGTTGATCAGGCCATAGAGGCCGGCGCCGTTGCGGGTGGCGCCATAGGCGTCCGGGTCCAGCGGCTTGGGGTAGCCGATGAAGGGACGCTTGCCGAGACCCATGTTGATGGCCTCGGGGCTCTCATCGCCGCGATCCAGCGGGCTGAGGATTTCCGGGGCGACGTTCTTTTCGTAGTCGGCCATCTCGAACCCGTCGAGCAGACCGTCCTTGTCGGTATCGAGGGTGGCGCTGAAGACCAGGGCGTCGGCGACGAACTCGTCGCGGGTCAGGACGCCGTCACTGTTGGCGTCGGCGCGGGCGAACCAGACCGCCACGGGATAGGGCTCGCCGCGAGGCGCGCGGAAGGGCTCCCCGGCCGGGCTGATGAACAGCTGCTCGCGGCGGCGCGGCGCCTCGTCCGGCGGCTGAGCCACGGCCGGGGAGGCGACGAGGGCGGCGAGCAGGGCCAGGCGTGCGATCATCGCGGTCTCCGGTCGCCAATCTTCCCGATTGGCAACCCTGTTTGGCCCCGCGCCGTGGCGGCGGTAAGGCGCGTGGCGTTGCGGCCCTGTTGCGGTCAGAGCGGCAGCCGTACCCGGGCGGTCAGGCCGCCGCCGGGGCGGTTGATCAGTTCGGCGTCACCGCCGTGGGAACGGGCCACCGAGCGAACCACCGCCAGGCCAAGACCAATACCGCCGGTCTCCCTGTTGCGCGACGGCTCGCCCCGGAAGAAGGGCTCGAAGACCCGCTCGCGCTCGTGGTCCGGAATGCCGGGGCCGTCATCATCGACCTCGATGACCGCGTCCTGGCCCCCTCGCTCGTTCTGGGCCGCGTAGACGCGGGCCCGGGCGGCGACGCCGTATTTCAGGGCGTTCTCGACCAGGTTGGAGACCAGCCGGCGCAGGGCGATGGGGTCGCCCTCGACGACGAGCTTTTCCGTGCGATCGATGCTCGCGGCGGCGCCGGTCTCGGCCATCTCGTCGACGATGCTCTCGACCAGGGAAGCCAGTTCCATCTTCGTGCGCTCGCGCGGCCGGGTGGCGTCGGAGACGAAGCCGAGAGTGGCGGCGATCATCGCCTCCATCTGGTCGATATCGGCGGCCAGCTTGGGCTTCAGGTCGTCGGGAACCGCCTCGATGCGGAACTTCAGCCGGGTCAGCGGCGTCCGCAGATCATGGGCGATGGCCCCGACCATGGCGGTGCGGTCATCGACGTAGCGGCGCAGGCGCTCCTGCATCTGGTTGAAGGCAGCGGCGGCGGCGAGAATCTCGGTCGAGCCACGCATCTCCAGCGGCGGTGCGCGAGGATCACGACCCAGGCGGTCGGCGGCTCCGGCGAAGGCGGCCAGCGGGGCGGACAGGCGCCGCGCCAGCAGCCAGGCCAGCGGCGCGATGATCAGGATCGACAATACGAAGGTCAGGATCAGCCGGGTCTGCCAGGCGTCCCAGCGGAAGGTGGGCTTGGGCTTGACCACCAGCCAACGGCCGTCCGCCTGCTGCACGCCGACCTTGAAGGGCGAGAAGATGACCCGCTCATCCGGCCGGAACTCAGGCGCGCCGGGCGGGGGAGGACCCCGGCGACCCCGGCCGGGCGGCGGCCCGCCTTCCGGCGGGCCGATGCGGAAGATGCGGGTCTCGACCCGGTGCTCCGTGCGCAGCAGGACGCGCACTGGGCCGAGGGTCTCGATGCGGATGCGGTCGGCCGGCACCTTCAGTTCGGCGGCCAGAATGCGCCGGAAGTCTTCGCGCCATCGGGAGCGGCGGAAGGATTCCTCCGGGGCCTCGGTCTTCAGCTTGACGACCAGCGGCCGGCCATCGGTGATCTCCACCACCCCTTGCTGGCGCAGGGCCTGGGCCAGTTCGCTCAGGCGATAGACCTCGGGTTGAGGTGGGGGCAGGGCCAGCAGCATGGCGGCGCTGATCGCCGGCGCGGCGACCAGGCTGACCAGGGCCAGCGCCATCACCTGGGCGAACAGGGGCGCGCTGCGAAGCCGCGTCCGCATCAGCTGCGGGTGACCTTGGGCACGAACATGTAGCCTTCGCTGCGGACCGTGCGGATCAATTCGCCGCCATTGGAGCCATCGTCCAGCTTCTTGCGCAGGCGGCTGATCTGAACGTCGATGGCGCGGTCATAGGCGTCGGAATCGCGGCCCCGGGCCATGTCCAGCAGCTGGTCACGGGTCAGGATGCGCTGCGGACGCTCGACGAAGGCGCGCAGCAGGGAAAACTCGCCGCTCGACAGGTTGACGACCACGCCCTCCGGGGAGCGCAGTTCGCGCCGCACCAGGTCCAGCTTCCAGCCGGCGAAGTGGCAGGTGGCCGACAGGCCATCCTCCATGCTGGGCTGCGGCTCGGCGCGGCGGCGCAGGACGGCGCGGATGCGGGCCAGCAATTCGCGCGGATTGCAGGGCTTGGGCAGGTAGTCGTCGGCGCCGAGCTCGAGGCCGACGATCCGGTCGGCGGTGGCGCCGCGCGCGGTGACCATCACGATCGGCACATCCGAATTCGCGCGGATCCGGCGGCACAGCTCCAGGCCGTCGGCATCCGGCAGCATCAGGTCGAGCAGCACCAGATCCACGCGGGGGCCGTCGCGCGCGCCGAGCGCGGCGAGG
>JANPKF010000327.1:0-5615 GCA_031425895.1 Caulobacteraceae bacterium
GTCTATGGCCGCGCCGAACAGATTCTCGGCGACCTGGTCCCGCGCCCGTCCTCCTTCCGCCTGACGCTCAACAGCGTTCGCGCCGACCGGGGCCCAGACTTTGTCGAACAGGAGGCCCGCGCCTCCCTGCGGCGGCTGGCCGTCGAGCGGGCCGACGCCATCGTCGTGCCGAGCGTCGGCGAACTGTTCGGCCCTCATGGCATGGCCCTGTGGGACCGGCTGCAGTCACTGAAAAGTCAGGGATTGTTCGCCCGCATCGGCATCGCGGTGCATGCCTCGGATGATCCCTGCGGCGTCGCCAGGCGCTTCAAGCCCGACCTCGTGCAGGCGCCGGCCTCGCTGCTCGACCAGCGGCTGCTGGCCGACGGCTCCCTGGCGCGCATCGCCGGTATGGGCATCGAGGTGCAGCTGCGCTCGGTCTTCCTCAACGGCCTGCTGTTCCTTCCGCCGGACCGGGTGCCCGCCACGCTCAAGGGCGCGGCCGGCCGCCTGTCGCGGGTGCGCCGGATGATTGCCGAGGGTCGCAGCGATCCGCTACAGGCGGCGCTGGGCTTTGCCCTGTCGCGCCCCGAGGCCTCTGCCGTTCTGGTCAGTCCGACCACCGCCGCCGAGCTGTCGGCCATCATCGCCGCCGCCGCCAGCCCACCCCCTGACCTCGATTGGGACGAGATGGCGCTCGATGACCCGATCGCCCTCGATTCCGGGAGCAGCTGGGCCGCCGCCTGAAGGCGTAAAAAGAGCCCGGCGCACCGCTCAGAAGGAGCAAACGCCCCATGATCCTCGCCATCCTGCAGGCCCGCATGGCCAGTCAGCGCATGCCCGGCAAGGCCCTGGCCAGCCTGGCCGGCCAACCCATGATCCAGCGACAGATTGAGCGGCTGCGCGCCGCCCGCACCCTGTCGCGCATCGTCGTCGCCACCAGTGTCGAGGCCAGCGACGATTCGCTGGCCGCCTTCCTCGTTTCGCGGGGTCAGGCCGTCTATCGCGGCGCGCCGGTAGACCTGCTTGGCCGCTTCGCCCGTTGCGCCGAAAGCATCGGCGGCGTCAGCCATGTCGTGCGGATCAAGGGCGATGCGCCCTTCGTCGACCCGGCCATCGTCGACAAGGCGGTGCGTATCGCCCTGGACAGCGGCGCCGACTACGTTGCCAACCGCGGCTGGTTCGGCTTTCCCAAAGGCATGGAGGTCGAGGTCATCGCCGCCCCGGCCCTGATCGCCGCCGCCGCCACGCCGCGCGACCCCCAGGCCCGCACCTCGCCGACCGCCTTCCTGCGCGCCGATCCGGTCCGCTGGCGGCATGCCAATTTCGCCGCGCCGCGCGACCTGTCTGGACTGGACTGGCGGGTGAAGACCCACGCCGACATGACCTTTGCGCGGGGCGTCTACGCGGCCTTGCACGGCGCCGATCCGTCCTTTGCCATGCGGGACGTGCTGGACCTGACCGGCGGACGACAGGATCTGGCCAAGTACGCGGCCTGATGTCGACGGATGATGTTCGCCCGGATCGCTTCATCGCGCCCGGCACGCCCGTAAGGCTGACTTGCCATGGCAAGGAGGGCCACGAGGATGGCGTTGTCGTCCACTGCTGGTGGGAAGAGGAGATCGCTTCCTACGACTGCTATGTCGCGTTCTTCGGCGACCGCATCCCGGCAGGAAAGCCGAGCGAAATTCCCTACGTCCTGCGCTACGCCTCTGTTTCGCTAGGCGAGATATAGAACCCGTTCCAGAACGGAATGAGCCCGCCAACGGGGGGAGTTGGCGGGCTCTTGGAAACCGCCCTGGGTATCGGGGGGGCGTGTTCGGGCGGCTTCGATGAATAAACACCGGTCGGCCAATTGCGTTCCGAACCCAGGACTCTTTTCAGGCGAAATCAGTGCCGGTAGCGAACGCCGATGTAGGCGGCGCGGCTGGCTTCGCCGTAGCCGAGGGTTTCCTGGTAGTCCTCGTCGGCCAGGTTCTCGATCCGCGCGGTGAAGGTCACCTTGTCGTTCAGCTTCCAGCCGCCGGTCAGGTCGGCCGTGACGAAGCCGTCACGGGTTTCGCTGGCGAAGGTCGAGGGGTTGCTGTCGGCCTGTTCGCCCTCGGCCCGGATCGTCAGCAGGGTATTGAAGCGCTCGTTGCTCCAGCCCAGGCTTGCCGAACCGCTATGCTCCGGCACGCGCAGCAGCCGGGCGCCGGTCGCATCGTTGATCGCGTCGGTGTAGGCATAGCCGGCCTTGACCGTGAACGGGCCGAACGCGGCGTCGAACGACGCGGTCGCCCCCGTAGACGAGGTTTTGGTGATGTTCACATAGCGGCCGGCCCGGAAGGCGATCTGGTCCTCGATATCCAGGCTGTAGCCCGTGACCTGGATGTAGATCGCGTCGTCCGGCGAGCGCCAGCTGGCGCCGAGATCCCAGCCCTCCGCCGTTTCAGGCTTCAGCCCCACCGACGGCCCGCCGGGACCGCAAAAGTCGCAGACGGTCTGGCTGATGGTCGGGGTCTTGTAGCCCTGGCCCCAGCTGATCTGGGTCGCGAAGCCGGCGCCGATGTCCCAGGTGGCGGAGAGGCGGGCCGTGGTCTTGGCCTCGAACTCATCGGGATTGTCGTAACGCACGGCGCCCGACAGGGTCAGCGGCTCGACCGGCGACAAGCGAAGGACGCCGAACGCCGAGGTCGAGCCCAGATCGGCCTTGGCGCCGGTGCTGACCGAAGCTTCGGTGTCGTCACGCTCGACCCCGACCACAAAGGCCAGCGGATCGCCCGCCCCACCCCGGCCGGCGGTGTAGCGCAGGGTGCTGCGGTCAGCCTCGTAGGACGACGAGAACGCCGAGATATTGTCGCGCTGGATGTCATAGAGATCGACCGACAGGCTGTGGTCGAGGCCGATGACGTCCTCGGCCTTCAGCCGGGCGAAGCCGGACCAGGCCTCGGCCCTGGCGCGATCGGCGGTGTCGCCGAAGGCGAAGAAGGCGTTATAGCCGTCGATATCCACGTCATAGCTGTTGTAACGGACGCGGCCATCCAGGCTGACTGTGTCGCTGAGGTCGAACCGTCCGTTGACCGATGCCGTCCAGCTTTCCAGGCCGTCGTCTTCCGAGCCATTGGCGGCCTTGGAGACGCCATCGCTCTTGTAGCCGGCGATGGAGCCGCCGACCGCGAAGCCATCGGTGGCGATGCCGCCGGCGGCGCTGCCGCGGACCGTGGAAAAGCTGCCGCCCTCCAGATTCAGGCGATAGCCGTTCAGCTCACGGCTGGTGAAGCTGATCACCCCGCCGATGGCGTCCGAACCCCAGAGCGAGCCCTGCGGCCCTTCGAGGATCTCGATGCGGGCGATGTCGGCCAGATCGAAGGCGGCGAAGTCGAAGCCGCCGTTGGGGCTGGAAGGGTCGTTCTGGACGACGCCATCGAGCAGCACGAGAGTCTTGTCGCCGGCCGCGCCGCGCGTACGCACGGTGGTGACCCCGCCGAAGCCGCCATTGCGGCTGAGCGAGATGCCCGGCGTGGTGGTCAGCAGGTCGGCGGCGAAGACGGCCTGGCGGCGGTCGATGTCCTCTTCGGTGATGACGGTCAGACCGAGTACATCCTTGGGCTCGCTGGACAGGCGGGTGACGATGACGGCGTCGACGTCGCCCTCATCGGCTTCAGCCGCGAGAACCTGGGACGACAGCAGGGCCAGCGAACTGGCGGCAAGCAGCAGGGTGGTCAAACGCATGGCGCGTTCTCCTTTCAAGGAGCCCGCGCGGCGCCGCGTGGCAGATCAGGGTCAAGCGACACACGTCGGCGCGCCGGCCGACGGTCGCTTCAACGGGAGACCCCGCGCCGACAGCCTGGACCCGGGCCACGGACGAACGACGACGGCGGCAGGTCTCCTGGCTTGCGGGTCATCAGGTTCGCATCGTCGCCTTCCCGGTTTCCCAGTGACGCCCTCTCCCGTGAAGGAGAAGGACCGATGCGGCCCTCGCCGCTGACAGTTGCGGGCACAGCGGGGGATTCACACCCCCTTCCCTCTTGGCCCCCGTTATGGGGGACCGCCTGGGGCCTAGATGCTGCAACGTCGCGAAGATGGCAAGCGCAGCTTCAGTACCAGCCGGCCGTTCTCAAGGCGCCGGCGTAGGCTCTGGAGACCGGAGCCTCGGTTCCGCCCTTGAGGGACAGGGTGGCGCGTCCGTCTCCTCGCCGGGCCCCGGTGACCGCCTCCCTGGCCACCCACCAGCTGCGATGGGTCCGGGCGCCCTCGATGCCCTCCAGCTCGGCGACGGCGTCGGAAAGGCGCATCAGGATCAGGTCCTGGCCCTTGCTGGTGTGGAGGCGAAGGTAGTGGTCCTCGGCTTCGACCGCGTAGAGCTCGGCGCCGCGAAGCTTCGGCGGCAGGCGGTCAAGAAAGCGCGGCGGCGCGGCCCCGACCGCGGCGGCGTGGGTCTCCTCCGGCTTCTTCTGGATCATGTAGTTGAGCGCCGTCATGGCCACGGTCACCACCAACACAGGCAGCACAAACTGCGGGATGCGGGAGACCGGCAGGCCGCAGTCGCAAAAGAACAGGGTGGTGGCCAGCCAGACCGCCAGGGTCAGGAGCGGGGTCAGCAGGGCCACGATCATCGCCGCCTGCAACCAGGGGCGCTCCTCCAGCCAGCCGAAGCGCTCGGTGAAGATCGAGATGCCCACCCCGGTCAATGAGCCGGTCAGCATCATCAGCGTCCAGTAGGTCAGCCGTACGACGAGGCTGCTGTCGCTGGTTTCGAAAGCGCCGGTGAGCGCCAGGAAGACACCGACCACCACCGCCATGCCGACGCCCCGGACGTGGCGGTTCGCGATGAGGGTGGTCATCCACGATACGTGAACGGCGGCGCCTGTTCGTTCGCGAACGGGCGGCGTCGGCCCACGGCTTAGCGGCTGCGGGCTCATCGGACAGCCGGCAGGGTGTGGGTCATCGCCAACCACACGACGGAGCCTGCAATGTTCACCCGATCCACCAAAGCCGCCCTCGCCGCGAGCCTGTTCGCCGCCATCGCGGTTTTGAACGTCCCTCAGGCACAGGCGCAAGAGGCCGGAGAGGTCAGCGTCACCTTTTCCGGCATGCGCGCCGTCCAGGGCGCTCTGTTCGTCGGGGTCTATGACAACGAGGCGGCTTTCGCCGGCGGCCAGCCGGTCGACGGTTTCCGACTGGCGGTCGACAGCGACACGGTCGGCAAGTCGATCAAGGGGCTGAAGCCCGGCCGGTACGCCATCAAGGTCTACCACGATGTCGACGGCGACGGCCGGATGAACACCAACGCCTTCGGCATCCCCACCGAACCCTACGCGGCCTCCAACAACGCGCCCTCGACCATGGGGCCGCCCAACTGGTCTGACGCTGCCTTCGAAGTTACCGCCGACGGCGCGGTCCAGAGCATCGTCATCAACTGAGTGCGTGCTTCGACACGCGCCTGCAGCGCTGCTCAGCATGACTGACCTTGGCGGAACGCGCCCCTGCTCGTCATCCTGAGCAGCCTGCGCAGCAGGCGTGTCGAAGGACGCAAACCCGTCGCCCCCATCTTAAGGAGCACCCTATGGACCGCCGCGCCTTCCTCACTGCCCTGGCTGGAACCAGCCTTGCCGCCATCACCCCGGAAGCGGTGTTCGCCGCATCCGCCGCCG